>CAYNOM010000125.1:0-10406 GCA_964398415.1 uncultured Polyangiales bacterium
CGCATCTCGTCGACTGACGTGCCGACTCTGCGACACGCTGCGCCTGCGCTTCGCTATGCCGACGCCACGCGCTTTCTCTATGGGCTCTCGCCCCGTGGTGTGAAGCTCGGCTTGTCGCGCGTGCACGAGGCGCTCGCCCTGCGCGGGCATCCCGAGCGCGCAGCCAAGGCGGTGATCGTCGCGGGCACGAACGGCAAAGGTAGCGTGTCCTCGATGATCGCCAGCGCGCTCACGGCGAGCGGGCACCGCACCGGACTTTACACCTCGCCGCACCTCCATCGCATGGTCGAGCGCTTTCGCGTCGACGGCAGGCCGGTGAGTCAGCGCGACTTCGCGCAGCGCGTGAGCGAGCTTCGCCCCTTTCTCCTCGATCCGCGCACGCCCAAGCTCACCTTCTTCGAGGCCTGCACGCTCGTCGCATTCGAGATCTTTCGCGATGCCGGCTGCGATCGCGTGGTGCTCGAGGTGGGCCTCGGGGGACGCCTCGATGCCACGAACGTCGTCGACCCACTGCTCAGCGTGATCACGCGCATCGCTCTCGATCACCAAGACCGCCTCGGCTCGACCCTCGCCGAGATCGCGCGCGAGAAGGCGGGCGTGATCCATCGTCAGGTGCCTGTCGTGACCGGCGTGTGCGACGGCGAGCCGCTCGAGGTGATTCGTCGCACGGCGCGCTCGCGGCGGGCGCCCCTGTGGTGTCGCGGGCGCGATTTCGAGGTTCGCGAGTCGGACGAGGGCCTGTGGGTGCGCGTGGGCGCTGCGGAGCACGGGCCCTTTGCGGTGCCGCTCGCCGGCGCCTACCAGGCAGACAACGTGGCCATTGCCGTCGCGGCCCTCGTGCGCCTTTCCGAGTGCGACCCCATGCTCACACCGCGTGCGCTGCGCAAAGGCCTCTCGCGTGTGCGCTTTCCCGGACGCCTCGAGCTCATCGAGGGCGCGCCTTCTGTGCTGCTCGATGCCGCGCACAACCCCGACGCCTGCGACGGTTTGCGCCAGCACCTTGCGTCGATGCCGCGCCCCACGCGTGGCAAGCGCGTGCTCGTGTTCGGCTGTATGCGCGACAAGGATCACGCCCGCATGCTCGCGCTCCTCGGCCCTTGCTTCGATCAGATCGTGTTCACGACACCCGACTCGCCCCGAGCCATGCCGGCGACGGAGCTGGTTGCGCTGTATGGCGAAAAGGCGGTGAGCTCGCCTGCGGGCGCCCTCGCACTTGCCCGTCGCACCGCGGGCAAATCTGGACTCGTGGTGGTGGCGGGCTCGATTTTCGTGATGGCCACGGTGCGCGCCGAGCTGCTCGGGCTCCGCATGGATCCGCCCATCGCGATGTGAGGCCAGAAACCGACGGAGTCGAGCGCCGCGCGTGTCGGCTGGCGGTGCCGCGTCATCCGCAGCAGGCTCCGCCCATGGTGGAAGCGCGCGCAGGGCTTTCGGGACGACGGGTGGCGGTGTTCGAGTCTCGCTACGGGCGGGAGCTTGCAAACCTCGTGCAGAAGCAGGGAGGCATCCCCCTCGTCGCCCCGGCGATAGCCGAGGTTCCGCTGTCGTTGGGGCCGGAGCTCATGCAGTTTGTCGAGGCGCTGCGACGCGGCGACATCGACGTCTTCGTCGTGCTCACGGGCGCCGGCAACAAGAAGCTCGCCGAGGTGCTCGAGCCTGTCATGCCGCGCACGGAGCTCGGGGAGCTCCTGTCGCGAACGCTGGTTGTGGCGCGCGGACCCAAGTCGGTCGCCGCACTGCGCGAGCTCGGCGTGAAACCGAAGCTCAGCGCACCCGAGCCCCACACCTATCGTGATCTGTTCGACGTGCTCGCGGCGAGCTGCTCGCTCCCCAACAAGTGTGTGGCGATCCAGCAGTATGGTGTGCCGCACGGCCGTCTCACCGCGCTGCTCGAAGGCGAGGGCGCCCGCGTGATGCAGGTTCCCGTGTACCGCTGGCAGCTCCCCGAGGATGTGTCCGGCCTCGAGGCCCAAATCGAGGCCATCGTGCGCGGGGAGGTCGAGGTGTTGTTGTTCACGGCGGGGCCCCAGGCCGGAAGCATGCTCGAGGTGGCCGCGCAGCTCGGAAAGGAGAGCGCGCTGCGTCGGGCGCTCTCTCAGGTGGCAGTGGGATCGGTGGGGCCGAGCTGTTCCGAGGCGCTCAGGGGGCTTTCGATCGAGCCCGATTTCGAGCCGGAGCACGGCAAGATGGGTCACCTCGTCCTCGAGGCGGCGCGCAGGGTGGCCGACATCCTCGAGACGAAGCGAAAAACGGGTCAGCCACGCGACCCGTGATTCATCCGGCGCCAACGGAGCCATTGTTCAACAGGCTGCTAGACTCGCGGCACGATGAGCGCATTCTTGAAAGCCTGCCGCGGCGAGCCCACCGACTACACCCCGATCTGGCTGATGCGCCAGGCCGGACGCTATCAGCCTGAGTACCGCGCGATCCGCGAGAAGGTGAGCTTCGTCGAGCTGTGCAAGAGCTCCGATCTCGCGGCCGAGGTCACGATCCTGCCCATCACGCAGAGCGGCATGGATGCGGCCATCTTGTTTGCCGACATCTTGCTCGTGCTCGAGCCCCTCGGTATCGGCTTCGAGTTTACGAAGGGCGACGGTCCGTCGATCGGAAAGCCCGTGCGCACGGTGGCCGACATCGACGCGGTGTCCGAGCAGATTCACGCGGTCGAGTCTCTCGGCTACGTGATGGAGACGGTGAAGAAGACACGTGCGGGCTTGCCGCAGGGCGTGCCGTTGATCGGCTTCGCGGGCGCGCCGTTTACGCTCGCGTCCTACGCGATCGAAGGTGGGGGCTCCAAGGAGTACAAGGAGACCAAGCGTCTCATGTACACCGACGAGGCCGCGTTCAACGTCTTGATGACGAAGCTGACCAGCGCAGTCATCGACTATCTGAACGCCCAGGTTGCAAGCGGTGCCCAGGCGCTGCAGGTGTTCGACAGCTGGGTGGGCTGCCTCTCGCCGTCCGACTACGTGCGCTACGTGAAGCCCCACATGACGCGCCTCTTTGCGGCGCTCGACAAGAGCGTGCCCGTGATCCACTTCGGCACGGGCACCGCGACGCTGCTCGAGCACCAGCTCGCGGCGGGCGGCGACGTGATCGGCTTCGACTGGCGCGTGGAGCTCGGGGCCACCTGGGACAGGCTCGGCGCCAAGGCCGTGCAAGGAAACCTCGAGCCCTACTCGCTGCTCGCACCGCGTGAGGAGCTGAAGCGCCGCGCCAGCGCGGTGCTCGAATCAGCAGGCGGGCGCCCTGGCCACATCTTCAACCTCGGCCACGGCATCTTCCCCGAGGCCTCGGTCGACGCGGTGCGAGCCCTCGTCGATCACGTACACGAGGTCAGCCAGCGCCGCTGAGCTAGGTGCCAATCTTGGCGGCGAAGAGCTCGTAGACCGCATTGAAGTGGGTCAGGCTCTTCAGCTCGTCCTCGGGCACGCTGAGCTTGTACTGACGCTCGACCTCGGCCACCACCTCGAGGGCCATCATCGAGTCGATGCCGAGCTCGGAGAAGGGAGTCTCGTCAGGGATGTCGTCGATCTCACTGACCTCGGCGACGATGGCGCGGAGTTTTTCTTTGAGGTCGCTCATGGCAAGGTTCGTCTCAGGCGGGGGCATGCATGCGAAGCTCGACGAGCTCTAGCAGCTGACGCACGGTCTGTAGGCCCACGAGTTGCTCGTCTGGGACGCGGATGCGTAGCTCACGCTCCATCGTGCCCACGAGCTCCAGCATGGCGAGGGAGTCGATGCCGAGGTCGGCGATGGGACTCTCCTCCTCGACGTGACTCAAGTCCTTCTCGGCGATCTCGCTGGCGAGGTCACGAAAGAGCTCGATCAGTTGGGGACGCTGCATGTTGCTTCGTTCTCCGGAACGCTCCGGTTTGCTGCCGCTTGTTGCCCATAAGGGGGGGCGCGCGGCTCGCAAACTCTACGGGGCCGACGGGCCTGCGTCCAATGCGTACTACAAGCGTGGTGGGCTCGTGTATTTCGAACCCTGCGAAATGATGTGACTCAATCAGCCGCGTGGCGCGGCAACTGTCCGCTCAGGTACAGATCGCGCGTCTTCTGGCGCTGTATCTTCCCACTCGACGTCTTGGGTAGGCTCGCGATGGCTACGGTGGCCACATCGTGGGGCGTGAGCCCGAAGCTCTCGTTGACGCGTGCGATGACGCGCGCGCGCACCTCGGAGGCGTCCGCCGAGCCGCACTCGACCGCCACAATCAGCCGTTCTTCACCGTCGATGGGCACGCTCAGGGCCGCTACGTTGCCGCGTCGCACGCCCTCGATCTCGGACACCACCCACTCGATGTCCTGGGGATAGAAGTTCGCGCCACGGATGATGATGAGGTCTTTGATGCGCCCGCAGATGAAGAGCTGGCCGCCTCCGACATAGCCGAGGTCACCTGTGTGCAGAAAGCCATCGGGCCTGAAGGTGTCCGCGCTGGCTTCGGGGTTTTCGTAGTAGCCCGGGGTGACGCTCGGCCCGCGCGTGACGATCTCACCGACGCGCCGCTCCGGCAGCTTGCGACCTGCTTCGTCGACGATCGCGAGCTCATGGCCTGGAAATGGCACCCCGCAGCCCACGAGCTCAATCGCGTCCTCGGCAGCGGAGGGCAGCGCCTCGCCGCGCCCCAGGGCCTCGGGGTCGACCCGGTCGACCACGATCTCCATACCCAGCGCATGGAACGTGATGGCCAGCGTCGACTCGGCCATGCCGTAGCTCGGCAACAGGGCTTCGGCCTTGAAGCCAGCGGGCGCGAGCGCCTCGGCGAACTTGCGCAACGTGGGCGCGTGAATGGGCTCGGCACCGCAGCCTGCGACGCGTACGCGCGACAGATCGAGGGCCTCGAGATCGCGCGGCTTGAGGCGCTTGATGGCGAGCGCGTAGGCGAAGTTGGGGGCGTAGGTGATGGTGCCCTTGTGCTTGCTCAGGGTTTCGAGCCACACGCGCGGTCCGCGGGCGAAGGTCGCCGTGGGTAGGATCACCACCGGAATGTCGAGGATCAGCGGACCGAGGATGAACCCGATGAGCCCCATGTCGTGGAACAGCGGCAGCCAGCTCACGCCCAGGTCGTCGTCGCGACGGTCGAGGCCGGCCGGCCCGAGGAACTGGCTCGCGTTCTCGATCAGGTTGCCGTGGGTCACCATGACGCCCTTGGGCCGTGACGTGCTGCCCGAGGTGAACTGCAAAAAGCACAGGTCGCTCGCGTCGAGCTCGGGCGCGACGAAGGGCTGCGCTGGGTGCTCGGAGGCGAACAGGGCCTCGGTGGTCTCGATGGCGCGCAGGCTCTCGACGCGTTCGAGGACGGGCTCGACCAGGCCGCGGGTGCTGTCCATCGTGAGCAAGAGCTCGGCCCTCGAGGCCTCCACGATGTGGGTCACGGTGTCGACGTAGTCGGTGGTGGCCTTGAAGGTTGCCCGCGGGAAGATCGGCACGGGCACGGCGCCGGCCACGACGCAGCCCAGGAAGCTGAGCACGAACTCGTGCCCTTCCGCGATCACCAGGGCCACACGGTCGCCCTTTTTTACGCCATGGGCGGCCAGCAACGAGGCGCGACGCGTCGCCTCTCCTCGCATGGAATCATAGGAGAAAAAGCGCTCTTCGCCGTCGCTGCCCACAAACCGAAAGCCGCGCGCCTCGCCCTTGGGCAGGCGGGCTAGGGCTTCAGTCAGGGTTTGGGCGCCACCGGACATCAGGGTGGCCGGCCTTAGCACGCCCCGCGCGCGGATCCCAGGCCGAGGACCTGCGGCGTGGGTTTCGGCACCGTCTGCTTCGTAACTTGGGCCGCGCGGTTGCTTTGGGGGGCCGGTGGGGTAAATCAGCGAGCCCAATGTCTCGCCGCGTGTTCGTGACCGGCATGGGGGTCGTAAGCTCCCTCGGATTCGGTCGAAAGCCCTTTTGGGATGCGCTCTTGTCTGGGCGCTCCGGGGCCTCGGAGCTGTCGCTGTTCGATACCAGCGAGCTCGGGCGCAGTCGCGCGTGCGAGGTGCGTGATTTTCGCGCGCGCGATCACCTGACGGCGGCGGAAGCCAAGCGGGTGGGGCGTTGCTCGGCCTTCGCGATCGCGGCCACGCGCATGGCCGTCGCGGACGCGGGGCTCGACCTCGCGCGGGTCGACGGGCAGCGCATGGGCGTCGTGCTCGGCACCACCATGGGTGAGGTCGACGTCATCTCCGAGCTGGAGAGCGCCTGGCTCCATCACGGAGAACAAGCCGTGACCACGGCCAAGATCGCCCGCTACGGCACCACCCTCTTGCCCGTGCACGTGGCGCGCGCGGTGGGGGCCCGGGGCCTCGTGCAGACCCTGCCGGCCGCCTGCGCCGCGGGCAACTACGCCATCGGCGCGGCGCTCGACCAGCTTCGCTCGGGGCGTGCCGACGTGGTGATCACAGGCGCCAGCGAAATCCTCGACAAGGTGCAGTTCGCGGGCTTCGTGCGGCTCGGCGCCATCGCACCCGAGCGCTGCCAGCCCTTCGACAAGCAGCGCAAGGGTCTGCTCATCGGCGAAGGTGCAGGCATCTTGGTGCTCGAGTCCGAGGAGCACGCGACGGCGCGCGGGGCCACCCTTTTGGCCGAGGTGGGCGGCTACGGCCTCGCCTGCGATGCCCACCACATCACGCGTCCCCATCCCGAAGGCAAGGGCAGCATCACGGCCATGCGCGAGGCCATCGCCGCGAGTGGCATCACGCCCGACGACGTCGACTTCGTGAACGCCCACGGCACGGGCACTCAGGCCAACGATCAGGTGGAGGCGCTGGTGATTCGCGGCGTGTTCGGCGAGCGCAGACTGCCGATTTCCAGCATCAAGAGCATGGTGGGCCACTGCATGGGCGCGGCCAGTGCGCTCGAGGCCGTGGCGTGTGTCGAGACGATCCTGACCGGCATCTACCCGCCCACCATCGGCTACGAAGAGCCTGACCCCGAGTGCGACGTGAACGTGGTGGCCAACACGCTTCAGCGCGGACGGGCCGATGTGGTGCTCAACAACTCGCTCGCGTTCGGCGGCTACGATGCGGTGGTTTGCTTTGCCCGGCCCTACGTGCTGCCCGCACCGGTGTCGCGCCGCGGCGCGGCCCTCGTCGAGGAGCCCTGCTGATGGAGCCGCTCGCGATCACCGGGCTGTCTGTGGTGAGCCCCTTCGGCGTGGGCCGTGAGGCCTTTCGGGCGGCGCTCGCCGATGCTTCGAACGCCAAGCAGCGGGCCTTCGCGGGGCCCCACGGCGTGCTCAGCGGCGAGCGCTTCGAGCAGGCGCGGGTGGCCGAGGTGCGCGACTTCGACGCCGCGCAGTACCTGGGCGACAAGGGGCTTCGCAACTTCGATCGCCTGACGCGCATGCTGATCGTGGCGGCCAAGCACGCGCTCGAGGATGCAGGCATCAAACGCGAGGGCGCGTTCGTGGCGCACTCGGCAGAGCGCGTCGGCATCTGCGTGGCCACGGCCTACGGGGCCCTCGACAGCATCACCGAGATCAACCGTGTCGCGGAGCTCGAGCACCCGCGCTACCTGAACCCGTCGCGCTTCCCCAACACCGTGGTCAACTCGGCCGCGGGCTACACGAGCATCTGGGAAAACCTGGAGGGGCCGAACGTCACCATTGTCGACGGCAATTGCGGGGCCCTCGATGCCGTGCTCACCGCCGAGACCCATCTGTCGTGCGGGCGCGCCGATGCGCTGCTCGTGGGTGGCGCCGAGGTGCTGAGCGAGCCCTTGTATCTCGCCTTTGCCAAGCTCGGGGTGGTGAGTGAGGGCGACAGCCCCTCGCTGCCCGGCGAGGTCACGAGTCGTGGCGCCCATCTCGGCGAGGGTTGTGCCCTCGTCACCCTGGAGTGCGCGCGGCGGGCCCGTGCGCGAGGCGCGAGGGCGCTCGGCGAGATCGTCGGCTATGGCGCCGCGTTCGAGCCGCCGGCGTCGGAGGTGCAGCTCGTGCATGCCTCCGATCGTGCGGTAGAGCGCGCCGTCCGCGCGGCGCTGGCCGACGCGGGCCTCTCGCCCCACGACATCGACCTCGTCTGCTCGGCCGAGAGCGGCGTCAATCGCATGGACATGGCCGAGGAAGAGGGCCTGTCACGGGTGCTCGGATGCGATGTGCCCACGGTCGCGACCAAAGCCCTGTGGGGCGAGACCTTCGGCGCCGCCGGAGCCCTGAGCCTGGTGGCCGCGCTGGTTTGGCTCGAGGGCATCGAAGCTGCGCCGCTCTTGCGCGGGACGCCGCGTCGCGACGTGAAGCACGTATTGATCACTGCGCTCGGTTACTACGGCAACGTGTCTGCGGTGATCGTGAGGAAGGCGAACGAGGGATGAGCTGGATCGACGACAAGGCCCATGCGGAGCTCGCGCGTATACGCGAGGCCAAGCAGAAGCAGGTCTACCCCTTCTTTCGCGTGTTCGAGAATGGCGGTCTGCACACCTCCATCGGGGGTAAGCCCGTCGTCAATTTCAGCTCCAACGACTACCTTGGCCTCACGAACCATCCTCGAGTGAAGGAGGCCGCAAAGCAAGCCATCGATCTCTACTCGACGGGACTGTCGAGCTCGCGCCCCCAGGCCACTACCGTCGCTCACGTGGAGCTCGAGGAGCGCCTCGCCAAGTTCTTCGGCTTCGAAGCCGCCCTGACCTTCACCACCGGCTACCAGGCCATGGTGGGCGCGATCATGGCGCTCGCCGATCAGGACACGACGCTGGTGCTCGACAACCTGAGCCACGCCTGCATTCTCGATGGCACCTTCCTCGCGGCCGGCACGCCCACGAAGGCGCCCGAGGTGCGCTTCTTCAACCACAACTCGGCGCGCTCGCTCGAGCGGGTGCTCAAGAGCAAAGAGCGCAAGAACGTGCTCGTGCTGATGGAGGGCGTGTACTCCCTCGACGGCGACATGGGTGCGCTGCCGGAGATCGTCGAGGTGTGCGATCGCTACGGCGCCGTGCTCATGGTCGATGACGCTCACGGCTCGGGCACGCTCGGCAAGCACGGTCGCGGCTCGCTCGAGCACTTCGGGCTCGAGGGCCGTGTACCGCTCGTGATGACGGCCTTCTCGAAGGTTTTCGGGGGCATCGGCGGCCTTCTGCTCGGCAAGCACGAGGTGCTCGACCACATCAAGCACAGCGCGCGCTCGTTTCTGTTCAGCGCCTCTTTGCCGGTGCCCGTCGTGGCGGCCGTGTCGACCATTCTCACCATGCTCGAAGGCGAGGGGCCTGCGCTCGTCGAGGAGCTGCACGAGAAGTCGGCCTACATGCGCAAGGGCCTGACCGATCTCGGCTTCGACCTCGGCAAGAGCAACACGCACATCATGCCGCCCATGTGTCGCGACGAGGCCAAGGTGCTGTTCATGCACCTCGCGCTGCTCGAGAACGGCGTGCTGATGGTGCCCCTGACCTATCCCAGCGTGAAGAAGGGTGACGAGCGGCTGCGCCTCAACGTGACGCGCGGCCATTCGCGCGAAGACCTCGACCGCGCGCTCGAGTTGCTCGAGCGCTACGGACGTGCGTTCTACGTGCTCGGCGAATGATCCCGCCGGGGGCGCACTGCGCGACGCACCCTGACGAGGACTCCGACGCGATCTGCTCTCGCTGCGGTGACTTCATGTGCGCGCTGTGCGGGCCGCTCGTGCCCGTTCCCGTGTGCGCACGCTGTCTGCTCAGGGCCACGGTCGATTGGGAAGAGCGCGGCGAGATCAGCCTCTCACGGGCCTTTCTGAGCACGGCGCGCGAGTGCATCACCTCGCCCTCGAAGGTGGGCGCGCGCCTCGGTGGCTTTGGCCATGGCTTTTCCGCCCTGACCTTTGCGGCGCTCAGCGCCCTCGTCGGGGCGCTCCCCCTGGCGCTCGTCTTCGATGCGGTGCTGCTCTCCGTGAGCGACACCGAGCTCGACACCTTTCGGGGCATGAGTGTGTTGACGCTTTCGGCCGTGGTGGCGATCGCGAGCATCGCCTACGCCTCCTTGCTGCCGGTGTTGCTCGCGTTGTGGGCGTCGTTTCTCTGGTCGTTCGCGCGCGCGCTCGGTGCCCATCCGAGCTACGAGACGCTGCTGCGCGCCGGCTGCTACGGCACGAGCCCGTGTGCGCTGCCGCTTCTCGGCCCGCTACTCGCACCGCTTGCGGTGGTGCAACAGGGCCTTCTGGTGCGCGCGGTGTTGACCCGCGATGGCATGCTCTCCGGCGGGCTTTCGTTCGTCTGCACGCTCCTCGCGTGGCTCGTGCCAGCAGGGCTCGTGGTGGCGACCGCGCTCGCTCTGGTTGGCTGATGTTGCTCCCCCTGCGCCCTCAGGGAGAGGGAGCTTGGGGTGGCGAAGTCAGAGGCACGCAGGGACGACGCAGTAGTCGTTGTTGCTGGAAGAGCGTCCGGAGCATCCCGGCACGGCGTCCCCGGTGTCGAGCTGCACGCAGCGCAAGCCGGGCTGGCAGTCGGAATCCCGGTC
>CAYNOM010000125.1:10416-12270 GCA_964398415.1 uncultured Polyangiales bacterium
CACTCGCCGTAGCCCGTCAACCCGTTGCCGCGATTGACGACCGGAGCGTTGCACCTGCTGCCCCCACTCGAGGGTCTGACGCAGCGGTCGACGCTGCCCTGCTCCCGACAAACCAGGTTGCCGGCGCACTGGCTGTCCCTGTCGCAGTCTCCCTCGCCCTCGTTGCAGGGGCAGGAGCTCGTGCAGTAGTCCGAATCATTCGGCGGTACGCTGTGGCAGCTGCCTCCACCTCCGTTGTTGCCGCCGCCACTGGTGCCGCCACCCGTCCCGCCCACGTCGATGTAATCGTCGAGGAAGTCGATGTGAGCCGCTACGCGGGTATGAAAGGAGCCCCCTTTGCACGACGTCGCGCCATGCGACGTGACGCCAACGACCTTCTCCACGCCTCTGCGGTCGGTGAAGAACACCGGGCCGCCCGAGTCGCCGTTGCAGGCCTGCGTACCCGCGTTCGAGCCGACCTTGACGAACTGGCGCTCGGTCACGCCGTCGGAGCGAAGCACGTTCACGTTCCCTTCGCGCTTCGTGCCAAAGCCAGTCCCGGCCGTGCGGTTGTTGCCGTAGCCGACGACCCGTGCGACGTCGCCCGCGATGGCCTCGCGTGGGTCCACACTGATCGGCTTGGGTGCCACGCCACGCACCGACTGCGCGAGCACCAACACGGCGATATCGTTCGCGTAGCCGCCACTGCGCCCCCAGGAGGGATGCTGCACGCCGCGCCGAACCGCGACCTGATTGCTCGTGCCGCTCACGCCGAAGCCCACGAACGCGGGGGAGCCACCGTCGAGGCAGTGGGCGGCGGTGAGAACCACCGTGGGTGAGATCAGCGTCCCAGTGCAGAAGCCTCGCGAGCGACTTCTCAACATCACGACGTTGGAGTCGCCATGGTTCGTGGTGCCATTGATGACCTTCTCCAACGGGCCGCCATCCTCGAGTTGGCCTGCATCGGCGAGGTCCGTGGCGGCGGTCGGCTCGACCGCAAGACATCCTGTGGCCAGCAAACCGTAAGCCACTCCCACGGCCTTGCTCCAGCGACTGCGCTTCATGTGCCTCTCCTTGCGCCCGCGTCGGCCCGAAAGCCTCCACGGGCTCGCGTGTCGTGCGTGGCAAGGGTCGATGTCGTGAGCTGTAGGAACCTTCACCGCTCGCACTCCACGAGCTCGAACGGCGCGATGCTCAGCCTCGTCGAGGCGGGGGCGATGCTTCAGGGCCGCGCGCCGCGCGCCACGCACCTGCGCTCACTTGAATCGCCTGCGGCCGCCGTGCGGGGTCGGACCGGGTACGCAGCGGACGGCCTTGGGTCGGGCGGCACCGTCGACCCAGAGCGCAGACCTGCGGGCCACGGGCTTGCCGTCGTGCTGACGCATGTCCTGTCGCACCAGCGGTGCAGGATCGCAGCGCTCTCCCCCGAACAAGAGCTCGAAGTGAACGTGGGGCGTCCCGGCCTGGCCGGTGCTGCCCAGGGCCGCGATGACCTCCCCTCGGAGTACCCGCTGGCCTGGACCAGCAAGGTTGACCGAGTTGTGGGCATAGAGCGTCACCCAGCCGCCGTCGTGGACGATCATGACGACGTTTCCGTAGCCAGAGAGCTCGTTGCCGGCGTAGGCGACGAGGCCGGGCCCCGCGGCGCGCACTTCCCAGCCCGTCGTCCCCCCAATGTCGATGCCACCGTGGCGTCCGTCACTGCCTGCGCCCAGACCACGCATGAACCAGCCCGCTTCGACCGGCCAGTCCAAGCTGCCGTCCCACGCACCGGCTTCGCGTGCGGACTCGAGCCAGGGCGCTGGCACAAGGCCCAAGAGCAGCCTGCCGGCCGCCTCGCGCGTCCCGAGTGCGGACGCCTGTGCTGGCCGCGCC
>CAYNOM010000126.1:0-3496 GCA_964398415.1 uncultured Polyangiales bacterium
CGATATACGTCTGCATCCTCACTGCTCATCACCACGACGGGAAGGGACGGCCGCTCGCGCGCGAGCACGGCCAAGACCTCGTCTCCTCGAACACCAGGCATCTCGATGTCGAGCAGGACACCGTCCACCGGCGTCGAGCTGAGAAGGTCTAGGGCGTGTCTGCCGTCGCATGCTTGAACCACGGAGTGACCCCACTGGCTCAAAAGCGCGCTGCACAGGGCACGCACTCCAGGATCGTCATCCACGACCATGAGCCGCACCCCCGCGTTCGGCAGCTGGGTCGTCATGGGAGGTTCAATGCCGTTCGCGGCCGATTTCTCGAAAAAAAGGCGCGGCGGATTGCAACTTTGTCCCCGGCGACCGAAGGGGAATGCGCTCTGGCCTGGCGAGGCTAGCGCTGGTGCCGTCGGAGCTTCTGCTCTTCGAGCGCAGCGAACAGCACGGGCACCACAAACAGGGTCATGAGCTCGATGGCCATGCCCCCGACAGCCGGCAACGCCATGGGCCGCATGATGTCGGCGCCTCGCCCTTGCGACGTGATGACGGGCAAGAGCGCCAGGATCGTCGTGGCGGTCGTCATCAGGCACGGTCGCACGCGCCGCGTGCCAGCATCGATGGTGCGCGCGAAAATTTCGTCGGGGGTCGTCGGCGGCGCCTCGCGAAAACGTTGCGCGAGGTAGGTGCAGATGACGACGCCGTCGTCGGTGGCAATCCCCACCAGCGCGATGAAGCCCACCCAGACCGCCACCGACAGGTTCACCGTGCCGACCGCAAACAGGTCGCGCATCGAGGTGCCGAACAGCGCAAAGTCGAGAAACCAGGGCTGGGCGTAGAGCCACATGAGGACAAAGCCCCCGCTCACGGCCACGGCCACGCCGCTGTAGATGATGGCGCTGACCGCTACCCGATGGAACTGCAAGTAAAGCAGGATGAACACCAAGCACAGGGTGAAGGGAATCAGCACCATCAGGCGCTTTTCGCTCCGCACTTGGTTCTCGTAGGAGCCCGCGAACTCGTAGCTCACGCCCTCGGGGACGCGCAGGGCGCCCGCCTCGATGCGCCGCGCGAGGTGGGCCTCGGCCGCGTGCACGGCGTCGACCTCCGCGATATCTGCGCGCTTGTCGAAGAGCACGTAGCTCGTCAGAAAGGTGTCCTCCGACTTGATCATCTGGGGACCGCGCACGTACCGAATGGCTGCGAGCTGGGAGAGCGGAATCGGCTCTCCGCTCGGTGTGGGCACGAAGACCCGCTCCAAGGCTTCGATGCTGTCTCGCTCCTCGCGCATGTAACGGACGCGCACGGAATAGCGTTCACGTCCCTCGACGGTGCGGGTCAAGGTCACGCCGCCGAGTGCGACCTGCAAGACTCGCTGCACTTCCACGATCGATAGGCCGAAACGACCGATGGCCTCGCGATCGATGTCGATCTCGAGGTAGGGCTTACCCACCACGCGATCGGCGAAGACGGTCTCCGGGCGCAGCTCAGGTACAGAAGTGAGCTCTCTCTGCAGGGCGAGACCGAAGGCTTCGATCTGCTCGAGGCTCGGGCCATGTACCTTGATGCCCATGGGGGCGCGCATCCCGCTCTGCAGCATGACGATGCGAGCCTGGATCGGCATCAACATGGGCGCGCTCGTGAGGCCCGGATGCTCGGCGTGCTCCACGATCTCTTGCCAGATGTCGCGCGAAGTTCGGATGTGCGGACGCCAGTTGCGCGTACGGTTTCCGGCCGCATCGAGGCTGTACTCGGGCTTGTAGGTGATGAGCGTCTCGAGCATCGAGATCGGCGCCGGATCGAGCGCGCTGTCGGCACGTCCGAGCTTGCCCACCACGCGATCCACCTCGGGAATCGTGGCGATCGCCGCGTCGATCTCGGACAGCAGAGTGAGCCCGGCGCCGATCGAGGCATGGGGCATGGTGGTCGGCATGTAGAGATAGGAGCCCTCGTCGAAGGGCGGCATGTACTCGCGTCCGAAGCCTGGAAAGAGGTGCGCCACGTAGGACACGGGGGCGAGCGTGCGCACCCACGTGGGCAGAAAGCCGAACACACCATCGAAGCCACGAAAGGCGGTGAGCCCGAACAGGCACACGAGGAGTGGCAACGCGAGGAACGCGCGCTTGTGCCGAAGCATCACGCGAAGCAGCGCGGGATAGCTGGCCTCGAAGGCACGAAAGCCACCCATCACCAGCGCGATCAGCACGCCTGCGAACAGCACGTTGATGAACAGCCCCCGCTCGAGACCGAGCGGTAGCCAGTCGCGCGCGAGCAGCACCACCATGCAGGCTAGCAGCGCGTACAGGACGTAGGGGCGGACGCGCTCGAGACGTGCGCCGAGCGCCCCCCGCGGCGACCGTGAGCGGCGAAGCACGAGCAGGGCCGCCCCCGGAAGGATCAGAAGCGCAAGGACGAAGGCCCCTGCCATCGCGAAGGTCTTCGTGAAGGCGAGGGGCGCAAACAGCCGAAGCTCCGTCGATGACAGGCCGAACACCGGCAAAAAGCTCACCACCGTGGTCGCGACGGAGGTGAAGACGGCGGGCGCGACCTCCGCGACGGCGCGCCGCAAGACGCTGCCGCGATCCTCTTCTGGCCCGGCCGCGTCGAGGTGCTGCGTGATGTTCTCGACGAACACGATGCCGATGTCGACCATGGTGCCGATGGCAATGGCGATGCCTGCGAGTGCCATCACGTTGGCGTCGACGCCCGACACCTTCATGATGACGAACGCGAGCATCACGCCCAGGGGAAGCAGGGCCGAGATCAAGAGCGAGCTCTGCAGGTTGCGCAGCATGATCAGCACCACGAGCATGGTGATCAGGATCTCTTGGTAGAGGGCGGTCGACAGCGTATCGAGCGTTTCCTCGATGAGCTGGGTGCGATCGTAGAAGGGCACGATCGTCACTTGACTGACGCGCCCATCCTCCAGCGTGCGGCGTGGCAACCCCGGCTGAATCTGCGCGATCTTGCGCTTCACACCCTCGATCACGGCGCGTGGGTTTTCCATGAAGCGCGCGACCACCACGCCGCCCACGGCCGGAGCTCCCGCGTCGTCGAGCGTGCCGCGACGCAGTGCAGGGCCCATCACCACGCGCGCGACGTCACGGATGCGAATCGGTGTGTTCTCGCGCGCGATGACGACCGTGTTCTCGAGGTCCTCGATGCGCTTCACGAAGCCGAGACCCCGCACCACGTACTCGACGCTGTTGATCTCGAGCGTGCGTGCGCCGACGTCGAGGTTCGAGCTCTGCACGGCCTTCGCGATCTGCTCCAGGGTGACGCCGTGCCCGCGCATGGCTTCAGGGTCGACGTCGACCTGATACTCGCGCACGAAGCCACCGATGGACGACACCTCGCTCACGCCGGACACGGAGGTCAGCGCGTAACGGACGTTGAAATCTTGGATGCTGCGCAGCTCATCCGGATCGAAGCCGCCGGCGCTGTTGCCCTGTTCGTCTCGCCCCTCGAGCGTGTACCAGAAGATCTGACCGAGAGCCGTCGA
>CAYNOM010000126.1:3596-12260 GCA_964398415.1 uncultured Polyangiales bacterium
GCCCACTCGGTGAAGACGATCTGCTGGTTTTCGCCGATGTCGGGGATCGCATCCACGGGCACGGGCGAGCGTGGCATCTGGCCGTAGGGCAGATCGAAGGGCGAGACGTAGAGGCCACCCGCGAGCAACATGCCGACGAGCACCAGCACGATCAGGCGGTTGTCGATGAACCAGCCGACGAAGGCTTCCCAGGCACTGCGTGGGGTATCGGGGCGAGGGGGGCTCAATGGTCGTGTCCTTCGTGGCCTTGGGAGGGGGGGCCTGCGTTCGGGACCTCGACCGGGAGGTGATCGCCAGGGGCGATGCGCATTTGGATCTCTCCGCAGCTGCGCATGGCCTCACCGAAGTAGGCGTTGTCGATCTCTGCGCCCTGCTGCAGCCACGAGGCGCCGCGGCTGCCGAAGGCCATCGGGCAGTGAGCGAGCACGAGCGTCTCATCGAGGGGGTTGCCGAGACGCTGCATCAGCATGGCGACCGCATCACTCAGGCCTTCGAAGGCGCTGCGCGCCTGCTCGAGCGAGTTGGCCTGGGTGATGTGAAGCGCGTTTTTTCTCAGGTCGCGTTGGATGGAGCTCCAGGCAAGCGCGACATCGGCGGGCTCATCGAGCTTGCCGTTCGCGGCTGCCTGCTCGAGTTGCGTGGCGCCCGCCTGGGCGCGCACGAGATCGTCTGCCGCGAGCGCGCGCTGCACCATGAGGTAGTGCACGACCAGAGGTGCGAGCCTTCGCAAGTCGTCCCGTTTCACTTCGAGCGCGCTGTCGAACAGGCCCGGATCGCTGTCGTCTGGTGAGGTCATCATGCTGCTGCCGCCACGGATCTGCAGATCGGCGTCGAGCGCAAAGGCACCGCGCATCACGATGCGCTCACCCTCGCTGAGGCCCGCCACGACGGGATAGAAGTTGCCGAGTCGCGGCCCGAGGCGAACCGTACGCGGCTCGTAGCTCAAGCCCTCCGCGGCCTGTTCTTCGACGTACACGATCGCGCGTCGGCCCGTGAACAGCGGTGCGGTGGACGGAATCACGAGTGGCGTCGAGCCGGTTTTCGCGGCCTCTGTGCTGACGACGGCCTGCGCAAACATGCCCGGACGCAGGCGTCCATCGCGATTGTCGATCTCCACGCGCACCCGCGCCGTGCGGCGCTTCGGGTCGAGCGTGGGGTCGATGAACGTGACCTTTCCGCGAAATTCCTCGCCCGGAAAGGCCTCCACCTCGACGCGTACGTCTTGACCCTTGCCGAGCCTTTGCAGATCGCTCTCGTAGGCATCGAGCTGAATCCAAAGGGCCGAGAGATTTGCGATGCGGTACAGCGCGGCGCCCGTGCTGACGTAGGTGCCCTCGGCGGCGATACGCTCGATCACCGTACCGCCGAATGGCGTGCGAATGTCGACCTGTCGGGTGGGGCGCTCCGCGTTCTCCATGCGCGCGAGGTCGCCGTCTGGCACGCCGAGCAGACGCAGGCGCTCGCGCGCCGCTTCGAGTCCCAGCGTCGCGGCGTTGCGTGCAGAGTCCACGCTCTTTTCCATGCGCGAGAGTTGGCGCTTTGCGCTGATCAGATCCTGATGCGCAGAGAGAACCTCGGGGCTGTACAGGGTCGCGATGACCTGACCCGCACGCACCTTCGCGCCCGTCACGTTGACGTGCAGTCGATCGATGCGACCTGCGGTCCATGCCGTGATCGTCTTGAGCGTCGCCTCGTTGGGCTCCACGCGTCCGAGCAGGCGCAGCTCGCCGCTCTGATCTCCCTGTCTGCGCACGGTGGTGGTCCGAAGCTTGGCGAGCGCCCGGGCGCGTTCTGACAGCACGATACGTGGGTCGCCTTCGCTCCCGTTCGCAGCGCTGCTGACGGGGATGAGGTCCATGCCGCACAGCGGACACTGCCCCGGCTCGGTCTCTCGAATCTGGGGATGCATCGAGCAGGTCCACAAGACGCCCTCGTGCGCGCTCGCCTCGCCCTCGTGCGCGCCCACTTTCTGCTCGTGCGAGGCAAGACAGCTCCGCAAGCCCAAGGTGCCCGCGCCCAGAGCAAAGCCAAGCGCGAGGAGCAGAGCGGTGCGAGCATGGCGCTCGAGCCAGCGTCGAGCGCGGGATAGGGTTTCAGTGGTCATCGTCGTTCCCTCGCGTCGCCACGGGCTCGTGGGCGAGCACCTGGTCGAGCCGTGCCCAGCCCTGGGCCAAGTCGGTGCGCGCGCGTAGCAGCTCGAGGCGCAGGTCGAGCAGATCGCGCTGGGCGAGCAGCGTGGCCGCGATGTTGCCTCGGCCCGAGACGTAGGCGCCGAGCACGGACTCGTAGGCGGAAGCGGCCTGGGGCACCAGGGTGTCGCGATACAGGGCCGCACGGCGCGCCGCATCGCGCACCGCCGCCGAGTGGGCGTCGAGCTCGGACAGCGCACGCAGCTTCTGGGACTGCTCCTCCGCGCGCTCGGCCCTGGCTTCCGCCTGCAGCGCGCGTGCGGCGTCCGCGTAGCTGCCGAAGAAGAGCGGCACCCGTATGCCGGCGCCGATCATGACCGCGTCCTTGCCGCTGTCTTGCACATTGGGCATGCGCGCCTCCCCCGTGATCACCCAGTCGAGGCCTACGCTGAAGCTCGGATAGCGATCGGCGGCCTCGCTGCGAGCCGCGTGCTCTTTGGCCTCGGCCCGTCGCGCGAAGCTCGTGATGCTTGGATGCGCGAGGGCTTCGCGCACGAGCGCGGCATCCGGCTCACTGAGCGAACGCGCGTCGGGGGGCTCGGTGGTGGGTAGCTGTGCAGCGTAGGGCGCGCCGAGGAGGGCACGCAGTGCCGCGGCCTGTACCCGCTCGCGCTCGTCGAGTCCCAGGATGAGGTCGGACTGTCTCGCGCACGAGAGGTCGACCTGCTGCTGCTCCGAGAGGCTCGCTTGGCCCGTCTGCACGCGCGCACGTACCGATTCGGCGAGAGCGAGCAGCACCTCCAGGTGCTCGCGCTGCACCGTGCGCGTCTCGCGTAGCTGCCATAGTGCGTAATACGCTTCCGACACGCGCCGGGTGAGGGCAAGGGCCTCTGCGTCGAAGCGTCGCGCCAGGGCTTCGGCTTCGGCGCTCGCGGCATCGCTTGCGGCGCGCAGCTTGGTTGGCCAAGGGAAGGTTTGCGCGAGGCTCACGCGAGCCAGCTGTGGGCCGACGCGGGTCTCTATCGAGCGCAAGAAGTAGCCAAAGGAGATCGTCGGCTCAGGCAGGCGGCGCGCGCGAGAGATCCGATAGACGCTGGCGCGATAGCGCTCGAAGGAGGCTTGAAGCTCGGGGCTCTTGCGCATCGCGTAGGCCACGTAGCTCGCGAGCGTCCCGTCGAACGTGGTGGGAGCGTCGTCGCGCGGGCCTTCCTCGTGCGGAGCGCCGAGGTCCGCGGGCAGGTGGCTCGGGGGCCTCTGCTCGACCGCGCTCGTGGCACAACCGGCGAGGAAAAGGAGCGCAGAGACGAGGCACGAGCTCGTCCCGAGCCGCGGACGGCGATGCGGATGTTCGTAGGGCACGGCTCGCTCCTATGCGCGCGCCGTGCCAAGGCTCGGGGCGAGGGCGCGCCTCGAGATCATGAAGGAAAGTCGGGCGTCGACTCACGCTCGGGCGCTGCGAGTGACAGCGAGGGTCTCTCAGTGACCGAGCGGGTTACTTCGCACGGAAGGCGCTCGGCTCAACGCCGTGCTTTCGCAGCAGGCGATAGAAGCTCTCGCGCTCGACGCCCGCGTGCTGGGCCGCCTCGGCGACCTGCCCCCCGAACCTGCGCATCACGGCCGTCAGGTAGCGCCGACCCGTTTCCGCGCGTCCCCGTTCGAGGGCTTCGGACCACGTCGCGGACGACAATGCGGCGTCGTCGTCCTCGGGTCGCGAGGCGCGCAGGAGGTCGGGTGGCAGGTCGGACAGCTCCACTTGCTCGGACGCGGCGACCAGGCTCGCGCGCTCCACCGCCGAGCGCAGCTGGCGTACGTTGCCGGGCCAGTCGTGGCTCTGTAGAAGCTCGAGGGCGGCCTGCGTGAAACCCGACAGCCGCCGCCTGCGGCTGCCCTCCACGCTCTTTTGCAGGAAGTGATGGGCGAGCAATGCGATGTCCTCCCGTCGCTCAGAGAGGGGCGGCACGCGCAAGAGAGCCACGTTCAGGCGATAGAACAGATCCTCGCGAAAGGTGCCCGCTTCGACCATGGCCTCGACGTCGCAGTGGGTCGCCGCGATCACGCGTACATCGACGGGACGCTCCTTCGTGTCGCCCACGCGACGGATCATGCGCTCTTCGAGCACGCGCGTGAGCTTGGCCTGCAACGACGGACGCAGATCACCGATCTCGTCCAAGAACAAGCTTCCGCCGTGCGCCTCTTCGAACAAGCCCTTGCGATCGCTGCTCGCGCCCGTGAAGGCGCCCCGCTGATGGCCAAACAGCTCGCTTTCGAGCAGCTCGTTCGGGATGGCCGCGCAGTTGACGGCGACGAAGCGCCGCTGGGCGCGCGGGCTCAACTCGTGCACCGCGCGGGCGATGCGCTCCTTGCCGGTGCCGGTCTCGCCGAGCACGAGGGTCGTGACGTCGCCTTCGGCCACACGACGCACGAGCTGGGCGAGGTCTTGCATGACGCGTGATTGCGCGATCACGGCAGGCAGCACCTCCACACTGCCGGCTTGCTCGGGTCTGGCCGAGGCCACGCGCGATAGAGCACGTAGCAGCACGGAGCGCGCTTGCTCAGGCTCGAAGGGCTTCGTCAGGTAGTCGTAGGCACCGAGCTTCAAGGCTTCGACGGCCGTGCCTACGCTGGCGTAGGCCGTCATCAGCACGAGCTCCGCAGCGGGCTTGAGGCGTTTGGCGGCGCGCAGCACGTCGAGCCCATTCATGTCGGGCATCATCAGATCGCACAGCACCACGTCCACGGGCTCGCTGGCCAGGATGCGCAGGGCATCGCCGCCGCTCTCCGCGGTGCGCACGCTGCCATCCTGCTTCAGCACCTTCGCCATCAGCCGCAGCATGTTGCGCTTGTCGTCGACGACGAGGAACACGGGCTGTCTGTCGATCATGGGCGTGCCTTCGGAAAACTCGAAGCCTCTGCTTGGGTGAGCGGCAGGCGCAGTCGAAAACGCGCGCCTTGGCCGTCCTTGTCCTCGACGCGAATCGTGCCGTGGTGCGCCTCGACGATGCCGGCGCACACCGCGAGCCCGAGGCCCGTCCCGCCCGGACGCTTCGAATAGAACGGCTCGAACACGCGGGCTCTGTCTTCGACAGCGATGCCCGGGCCCTCGTCGTCGACGTCGATCACGCACATCTCGCCTTCGCGTCGACCCCGCAGCAGGGTGCGTGCACCCTCAGGGCAGGCCTGAGCCGCGTTGGTGAGCAGGTTGAGCACGACCTGGCGCAGACGTGACGCATCAGCCTCGAGCCGTGCCTCTTGTACGTCGACGTCGAGCGTGACGCGTTGTCCCACCGGGCTCTCGTGAAAGCGGCGCAGTGTTTCCTCGAGAAAGGGCCGAAGCTCGAGCGAGGCGAGGGTGAGCTCGGAGGTGCGCGCGTAGGCGAGCAGATCTTCTGCGATGCGCTGACACTGCGCGGCTTCCTCGTCTAAGATCGCGAGCTCCTCACGCAGCGTCTCGGGATCGGCATCCGGGGTCATCGTTTTGAGGTAGCCACGGATGATGCCGATCGGGTTGTTGAGCTCGTGGGCCACGCCTGCGGCAAGCTGCCCGATCGCGGCCATGCGCTCGCTCTGCACGAGACGCTCCTCGCGTGCGCGGAGCTCGTTCGCCATGCGATCGAAGGCGTGCGAGAGCTCGAGCAACTCGCCCCGACCCACATCGCCCACGCGGATGTCGAGCTCGCCGCGGCCGATGCGGCGGGCCGCTTCGCTCAGCTCGCGTAGGGGGCTCAGGACCGCGCGGCGCAGACGCAGCGTGAACCCGAAGGAAAGGCCGAGCACGAGCAGCACACATGCACCCCCGCCTACGAGCCCAAGGTGCGTGGCGTCGGTGGCGAGCACGTGCGCGTGGGTCATGCGCGACTCGATCGCGCGCGAGATGGCGTCCGCATGCTCGGAGGCCTCACGCGCAAGACGAGCCAAATGCTGCTGCTCTTCTCGCAGCACCGAGCTGTCTTCTCGCCGCGCAGCAGGCATGGCCACGGCCACGAAACGCTCGTGCATTTGTTGGGTCTTCTCGCCCAGGGCCTGCAAACGCTGTCGCTCGGCCCGCGGCACCGCGGACGACAGCGTCTGAATCCCCGCGCGCACCTGACCCCGAAAGCGCTCGTAGGCGGCAACATCGGCCGTCGGGCCCGCGAGCAGCGCTTGTTGGGCCTGCAAGGTTTGCTCGCGAACAGCCGTGGCGAGGTCGAGCCCATCGCGGATCACGTGCTCGTCGTGGCGCATGCCCGACACGAGCTGGGAGACGTCGTTGATGATCGCGAGCAGCATTCCGCACATCGCGATCGACACGATGCTCACCACCGAAAAGCCGAGGGCGAGCTGACGCGCGATGAACCGCGGCTGCGTCTCTGGAGCTGGGTCGGTCATCGCAATCCCCCGTGACAGAATGGGTCACATTGTGACCCCCCTAGTCACGAGGGACAAGCGAGAGACGGGTGCCTCAGGCGCCCGAGAACTAGCGCGGAAGGCGCACGATCCCGGACTTCTCCCCTTCTTTCTGGAAGATGGCGACGAAGATCGAGTCGTCGTCGACGGCCATGGAGTGAGCATCGTCTGCCACGCAGGACACCTTCTGCGCCGCGCCTGAGGTCTGAAGCTCGTAGATGTCGTCGAGTGCGCGCAGATAGCTCTTTCCCTCGACCGGGATGTGCTCGAGGATCGAGCCGAACAGAAAAGAGCCGTCGAGCACGCGTTCCGGAGTGCCTCCGTCGAAGGGCACGCGCGAGATGCCCGAATCCAGTGCGCTCATCGGAGGGGATGCGTTGACGTACAAGGACTCCGCATCGGCGCCCACCAGGGCGACCTGCAGGGGCGCGTCGCCGAGGGACACCTGCTCGAGCGCGCCACCCGAAAGCGGTACGCGGTAGAGAAGGTCAGGCACCCCCACTGGGAAGTCCTCATCCGCAGGCACCATGCTCTGATCGGTCGACGTGAAGTACAGGTGCTCGCTGGTCACGACGATGTCGCTGTTCGCGCCCTCGGGGCCTTGATACAGAATGCGGCTCTCACCCGTGGTCAGGTCGGTTGCGAAGTAGGTGACCTCCACGTCGTCACCGATGCCCTTGCGCGACTTGGCGTAGAGGGTGTCCCCGCGCAGCACGGCCGTGATGCGACCATCGAGGCTCGTGGTGGGCGAGTCGTCGAGCGCGGCAAGCTCGGTCGTCGCGCCGCCGCCCTTCGGCAGCGACACCACCTTGCGGCCCTCCATGAGCACGATGTCGTCTGCGCGCACCCAGAAGAAGATCACGATGGCGAGGTCTCTGAAATACAGCTCTTCAGCCGCTCCACCCGCGAGCGGCACACGATACAAACGATTGATCGTGGAGAAGTAGAGGTGCGTGGTGTCGGTCTCCATGCGGTAGATGACCGAACCTTCCGAGAGATTCTCCGGTGCGAGCACGACCGCATCTCCCGCCGTGGCCACGCAGCTCGACCCGCCCGAGCCCCCGCCTCCCGCGCCACCGCTCCCGCCACCGCCTCCGGAGGCTCCCATGCCATCTCCGTCGGTGGAGCCACCGTCTCCACCGCAGCCGAGCAGCGCGGCGCAGAGCAGCGAAGCGAGCAGCGTCGTTCTCGTCGAAAGTGCGTTCACCTTCACGTCAGTCCTCCTTGCGGTGGCATATACGTCGTCGTTCGACCTCGACCTTCCCCGATGTGTGCTCAGGGCTCGTCGGTGGCTGCGCTGACCAGGCCCATCCAGCCTTCGATGAGATCGAGGTGCTCGCCCACGTTGCCTGGAAGAAGCTCCAGCAGGTGATCCTGAATCTGCCCCTCGACGTAGTCCTGGGCCATGTCCTCGGGCGAGATGCCGTCGGGCACGTCGGGAAAGCCGTCGCCCACCGTGGCGATCCAGAGCGTCGCATACGACACGAGCCGTGCCTTGGCGAGCTCGAGATCGAGCCAGGCACCACCCGTGACGGCGCCGGTTTGCGCCATGCTCTCGATCATGTCGTAGAAGGCGAGGTTGCGCTCGACCCGATCGGTGATCGCGTTCGAGGCGCCGCCGCTTCCGTCGGAGAGCACGCCGAGCACCGAGCCGGTGGGCTCGTAGACGGACCAGAAGGCCACGGGCTCGCCGTCTTCGGGGACGAGCAGCGTGTAGTCGGAGTCGAGTCCACGTGCCGCGTGTCTGAAGCGATGAGCAAGCGCATCATCGGCCGCGAACAGGCTGCCCACGTCTTCCGCCGCCACGGACACCAGCGTGTCGTCCTTCAGCAAGCCCTGCGTCGAGGTGCCGAGCTGAGATTCGAGCGCCGCCCAATGCAGGCTGCGGGTGAAAGTAAGGTTCCAGGCCTCGGCGGCGTCGCTGCCACTCGTCGCGAGCTCGGCGAAGGGTAAGAGATCGACGCGCTCCACACGGCCCTCGCCAAAGCGAGGCTGCTCGACGAGCAGCAGCGTGTCGCCGCCCTTGAGCCGGTTGATCGCGCCGCTCTTGACCACTTCTTCAAGCGTCCGCCACGGACTGCCGCTGCTGCCGTCGCCGGCCGAACCCACCGCCGGATCCGCGAAGTACGTGGCGGCGCAAAGCGAGCCGCTG
>CAYNOM010000127.1:0-12251 GCA_964398415.1 uncultured Polyangiales bacterium
CAACGTCCACGCAAGCGGCGCGGTTGGCCTGCCCCCTTTGAAGACACTGCCTAGGATTGCCAGGAATCGCCTGATACGGACCGATGAAGCCTGCTGGGTCTTCGCCCAGCCGTACCGCGAAGACGGGCACACCGCGGCCGATCGAGATGCCCACCTCCTGCTGCGTCCAGCAGCTTTGCCCGAATCCTGGGGATAGCAACGCGACCATCAGATGCATGCTCGAGAGCGCACGTTCTATCTCGGTCTGCCACTGGCGGGTCGGTTCGATGTCTTCATGAGCCACGAAGCAGGCGATGCCGAACTTCGAAAGTTCGTCCTTCAGGTTCTTCGTCTGCTTCTTGAAGTCGGCGCGATGACTCAGAAAGACCCGGCACGAGCTCGATCCCCAGATGCGGCGCAGATCGGAATCGTCGGCTCTGGAGACGGTTGGAGGTGTGAGCAGATGCCCTGTGCCTTCGCGCCACGCTGGGTCAACAGTGCTGTGGTCAAGGCGGATGCGAGCCTCCGCGAAGTACTCTCGGGGCACATCTGCGATCCCGTTGAGGGCCTGGCAGATTTCCCCACCGAGCTCCTCGCGCTTCGCCAAGACCTCTTGAAAGAGAGCCTCGGAAACGTGGAATAGAACGGCATGGCCGTACCGTCCGTCGTCCCAGTTGTCATAGCAAACGCCCTCGTTCACTTCGATGCGGGCGTTTGCCATGACTGTGAGCAGGTCGTGTTTGCCTTCCCGTCGCAAACGACGTGCCACCACAGCCAAGAGCGTTTCCAATTGTCTTGGCAGCTCGTAGTTGTGCTCCGTCGTCACGCGACCTCCTCGACGGCACGTGCGGCGTGTTCGACCGAAAGCTCGCCCGAGAGCGAGGGAGGAACAGGCCTATCGCGGGCGCTCGCGAGTAGGCCGGCTTCGGCGTTTCGTATGACGACCAACGCCTGAAGCGGATCCACGGCGCGAGCGACGGCGCGGAGCACATCATCGGATGGCATCACGAGGGGAACAGCGGACAGGATGCCGGTGTTCAAGTTTGGCTTCGTTGCGGTGATCGCGTGCTGAGGGCTCCATGCGCGGGTCTCCGGTCGATCAAGGGCGAAGGACTCGAACATCGGCGACGCACGCCCTTGAGCGTCGGACCGCGCGGCATGGGGACGGTCCTGCGAAACTGCAGATCGTGGGGTCTCGAACGTCTCTCGGATTACGCGGCAGCCCTCCGCCAGGGTCGTCGCGGTGTATCGAACGGGAAGGTGCGTGAACAGTCGGGAAGGGCTGTGGCTTGGCGAAGCCGTGCATGGAACCCAGGGACGGGTTGCCCCGAGCGTGATTTGCACCCAAAGGCGATGTGCCGCGCGCCCCGAGCAGCGCTCAGATCAGCACGTCCACGTTGATCACGCGGGTCACCGGTGTGCTCTGGGTGCCGCTGCTGTCGGTCACGATGAGCGTGATAGGAGCCTTCGAGCTGCTGAGCTTCCACGACCGAGCGCTGCACCCGCGCTGACGAAACGCCCTCACGCCACCTGCATGAGCTGCTGCAGCTCCTTGCGCACGTCAGCGCGCTTGTCGTCGAGCACATCCTTCTTGATCTGCACGATCAGGCCCTTGAGCACGTCTGACTGCTTGATGCCGTCGCGCTCGATATCCTGGAGCAGCTTGTACATGGAGTCGTTGAGCTTCATCGAGAGCCGGGCGCTGGCCTTGCCGACCGCCTCGTCGGACGCGGCCAGGGCCTGCAGGCGCTTGCGCAGGGTCGCCTTGGACGCCGCCCAGCGCAGGTAGTAGCGAACCAAGGGCTGCCACGACTCCGCGCCAAAGCCGAGCTCGTGGCAGGCCAGGCCGAGGGCGTCGTGCAAGTGGCGAGGGATGCGCACCTCGACGGAATGGCGCGCCTGACGAACGCTCTCCTGGACACGTGGCACCGACTGCTGCGGAATCGAGACGACCTCGTCGCAGACATCGCAGACGCCCACGAGCACGTCGCGGACCACGCCCGTGCCCGAGCTGAGTGGAACATCGCGCTCCGCAAAGGTGGTGGTGCGCAGCTGCCCGCAGCGTGAGCAGATGGCCTTGGACTTGTCCCCTTCCTTGTACAGCTTCATGACCGGCTCCTACCTGTGCACGCTGATAAACCACACGTCGGGCTCGATGAAGTAGAGCTTGATGTACCAGCGGACTTTGGATGCGCCGGCCGCGACACTGGCCTCGGGCCGGAAGACGTGGACCTCGATGCTTCTGTCGTGGTGGTGGGGACTGCTCGTATGCTGGTCGCCCCGACAGGCGTTGAGCAACCGAACGACCTGGCCGGTGGTTACTTCACCCGTCAGCAAGAGGTTCTTTTCATCGATCTCGTTGCGGACCTGATGCTGGATCCGACCTTGGCGGATGGCCTCGATGGCCGCCCGGCGCGCGTCTTTGAAGCCCACGTACGAATGTACGACGATTATCGTACGGTGTCAAGGCCTGCTTGCGCGACCGAGCGCTGCACCCGCGCTGACTCGGTGATGACCATTGGAGCGCCCAGGAGCGCACGGTAGCGCCGGTCGCGTGTGCACGTCGGTTGTACGGAGGTCCGTTGCCGGCCGCCTGCGGTGGACAGGCTCCTTGCCGGTGCTCGGCAGAGCCTGCGCTCCTCGGAGCATGTCCCCTGCGACGCACCCGAGCTTCTCCAAGCCGAAGCTCGGCGGACGCGCGTGTGCTGGAATGGCTGCGTGGGAGCCGGATGGGGACGCCCTCGTGACTGGGGTGGTTTCGGCGCGGGCTGGATCTCAGCTAGGCCGGCGCCGAAGTCGTAGGAGGACCACAACCGACCGATAGGTAGGGACTGAGGGTCCCTCGCGCTTGTGGATAGGTTGTGGCCGGCTGGGTGAGTGGAGGCTGGGTGAGTGGAGCACGGTGGGCTTGTTGTGGATAAGCAGTCGTGTCTGGAAACGCAGGTCTCTCGCACCAGTCAAGGAGGTCTAGAGATGCAGAAGTAGAAATCAATTCGTGGACCGCGCGACATGGGGACGGTCCTGCGAAACTGCAAGTCGTGGGGTCTGGAACGGCTCTCGGATTACGCGGCAGCCCTCCGCCAGGGTCGTCGCGGTATCGAACGGGAAGGTGCGTGAACAGTCGGGAAGGGCCGTGGCTTGGCGAAGCCGTGCATGGACCCCAGGGACGGGTTGCCCCGAGCGTGATCTGCACTCAAAGGTGATGTGCCGCGCGCCCCGAGCAGCGCTCAGATCAGCACGTCCACGTTGATGACGCGGGTCATCGGTGTGCTCTGGGTGCCGCTGCTGTCGGTGACGATGAGCGTGATGGTGTGGGAGGCGTAGACGTTCGAGCCCTGCGCCGCGTAGAGCCGGACGGTCACGCTGTTGCCCGTGCCGAGCAAGGCGGGCTGGATATCCGTTCGGTTGGTCGTCCAGGTAAAGCCTCCCGACGCGACGGTGCCGTCCTCTGCGTCGGTGGCGGTGGCTTGAAGCGTGACCTCGACGTAGAAGCGCTGCTGAGCTTCGTCGAAGGTATCGGTGTAGCGGGTCGTGGTGGCGGCGGGGCTCGTGATGGTGGCCACCGGGGCCGTCGTCGCGCAGCTGACGGCCGTGACGTCGACGCTCTGGCTGGCACCGAGCACGCTCACGGCGAGCCTGTGTGCGCCCGCCGCGAGCGAAAATGGACGCGTCGAGCCTGTGCCGGCCGCGA
This sequence comes from uncultured Polyangiales bacterium, assembly GCA_964398415.1. Classification (GTDB taxonomy): domain Bacteria; phylum Myxococcota_A; class Polyangia; order Polyangiales; family DASUME01; genus DASUME01. Next base: position 3,671 of record CAYNOM010000127.1, read on the forward strand.
GGCCATCGCGGGTCCACGTGTAGCTTCCGCTCGCGATCGCGAAGGCCGGATAGCTCGGGTACGCGGCGCTCGCCGTCGCGTTGAACGTTTGGTTGGCGCAGATCTCCGCGCCATTCGTCGGAGTCGTGATGGTAAGGGTCGGGCTCAGCGGCGCGCTCGCCGCGCGTTCGATGCGATAGACCGTATCGGCACCCGAGGGGCCGCCGCTGATCTGCAGCGCAGCGGTGGATCCACTCGCCGAAAGCACGCCATAGGTCGTGGCCGCGAGGTCCGTCGGCCCACCATTCGATTGCAGCGCCACGTGCTCGCCGGAGAGCACGGCGGAGCCGATCGAGCTGGCTTTCGTGAGCGTGACGAGCGTCTCGTGCGGAATAGCGGGCGAGGCGGGCACGCTGAGCTTCACGAAGTCGACGTCTGGCGCAGGGGTCGCGCTTCCGCTCGCGGCGATGGCGACGATCGTGCCGGTGAGTGGCACGCCGACCTCGAGCGTACGCGCGGTTTCCGCGGTGTCATCGCTGGCAGAGAGCTCCGAAAAGCCGAGCGAGGTGTCGTAGCCGAGCGCGGCGAAGTCGGGCAGCTTGCCCCTTGCGGCGGCTTGCACGGCGGCGAGGGGATCCACCAAGAAGCGCCGTCGAGCTGCGTCGGAGGGAAACCCGAGGGCCACGAGCTCAGCGTCGTCCCAGCCGCTGTCCGCCGCGAGCAAGAGCGCACGCACTCTGCCCACCATCGCCGCCCGCGCCTCGTCGGTGGTCCCCGGCGCTTGCGGGTTGAGGTCGGGATTGACTGCCTGCATGGCTGCGACGACGCCTGCCACGTAGGGAGCCGCCGCGCTCGATCCTCCGATGGACTGGAGCTCTGGGGGGCTGTCGAGATTGCTCGCATCGCTGGGCGCGAGAAACGACGACGAAATGGGCGCCCAAATGTCGACGCGATCCCCAAAGAACATCAGGTTGGTCGTGTCTTCGCCGACCGCGCCCACGCTGATGACACTGGGCAACGTGGCTGGGATGATGCCCCAGGCTTCCGTGCGCTGAACGTCGAGGTTGACGTAATCGCGCAGCACCTCTGGCAGCGATTCGCGCGGGATGGGGTTGCCGGCGGAGGCGACGACGGGCACGCCTCTTCGCGCGGCGTACTGCACCCCCGAGTACATCGGTCCGCGCACGTCACCGAGCGCGAGCTGTGCCACGCACGCGGAGGTGGTCGCCACCGCAGCGCCTTGCGCCGCACCGCAGGCGATGGCGCCCACGATCGGAATGGGCCCAACGGTGGCGCAGACCAGAGCGGCCGCGGCGTGAATGGCCGCCGTGACGATGGTGCAGACCCCAGTACGCCCCGCGGGCGAGCAGATGTCGAAGTCGGGCCCGACGTTCGTGAGCACGCGACATGGATATCCCGCGCTGACGTTGATGCACGAAGCCCCATCGTTCGTGGCGCGGCGTATGCCGGCGCCCATCTCGAACGCGTAGGAGAAGGTGTCGAACTCGTAGAGCATCGGCACCGCCACCTGACCCGCGACGCCGCTCGCCCCGAACCCATCGTTGACGACGCCGCCGAGAGTCGTGACCACGCCGGTGCCGTGGTAGATCCGATCGCCCACGAAGCTTGCGCCCACCGTGGGCGTGCCCACGGCCGCACCAGGCGCGCACAGCGGAGGCTTCACCGTGAAGTCGCACTCGGTGCGCGGACCTGTGGCTGGCGCGCGAAAATCACCGTTCGGCGCAAAGCCCATGTCGAGCACGCCCACCGGAATGCGCGCCTCGTCGCGGTCGACCAGGGCAAGGTACGACCAGAGGGCTGGCACGTTGAACACACACGGATTCGTTGCATCTCCAGGAACACAGCCCGCGGGCCCCAGCTTCATCGTGAAGGTGTTGTTCATCGTCTCGGTCGCCGAGATGCTCGGTGCGGCGAACGGGCGAAGGCGCGGGTTCACGGACACGATGAAGCCCTCGAGCTGCGCTTCGAGCGCGAGCGTGAGCACGCCGAGCACCTCGGGCTTGCTCACGAGCAGCGGCTCCGTTTCCCCGTAGGCCGCGCGCAAGAGGGGCAAGTGCGCGGGCTCGGCAGCCATTGGATCGACGGCCACGAGGTAGGCCGTCACGCCGGTTTCCGCGCCAACTTCGTCGAGCTCCGGCTGATCGGCGAGGAGCGTGCCGCTGCTCCAGGCGAGGAAGCGATCGCGCTCGGCGTCGTCGCGTGCGTACAAGATCAACTCGTGCGTGGCGAGTTGGAGCGGCTGCCCTCCGCGGGCAACCAGCGTACCCGCGGGCTTCTCGAGGGGTAGAGCGCTCGCCTCGTCGTCGCTCAGGGCCACCGTCGCGTCGACCGCAGCGCCCAGCGGGGTCTCGGGTGCGGCCTCGAGAAATGCCGTGTCGGCGATCATGTCTTCAGTGACGTCAGCGAGTTTCGCGTCGTCGCGGTCGACGAAGTGAATCGCGACCAGCATCGAGCCACGCCCGAGCTGCAACGTGTCGTCGTAGGGCGTGCCCTGCGCGCCCTCGGCGATCTTGAGCGGCGTGGCGGCGCGGAAGGTGCCGTCCGAGTGTCGAACCAGCTCGAGTAGCTCGACGTCTCCCGAATCGGGCGCGGCCACGGACACGCGTTGGGTCTCGGTGCTCGGCGCGAACGGTCCGAAGTCGAGCGTCACCTGGGCACTGCCTCCAGGTGCGTAGAACAGCGCGTCGAGCGTCAAGGTCACGCCCGAAGGCGCAGGCGCGGGTCGCACCGAGCCTCGACCCGCGTCGGGCCCCGAGGGGCCCGCATCCGGGGTGGAGGTCGTTGCGTCGGCCTCGGACCCGCCATCCGGAGCGCCATTCGCCCCTTCGGACGAGCATGCACACGCCCAGGCCAGGAGGCTCGGTAACGCGACCTTGCGCAAGGCACGGAACGACACAGAACGCTTCTCAGGCACTCGCCAACTCCTCGCAGAGGCACCTGACATCGGAGATCTGGCGGGGGGAGGGTACCGGGGCCCTTCAGTCCGATCTCGGTGCTCTTCCAGCCTACGTCTGGAGGCAGGAAAGCTCCCCACACAGCGCCCCCCTTGTTGGGTTCACGTCGCCGACCACGACCACGATCGGGGTGTCGCTAGGACTGGGCCTCGGGGGCAGCGCCTTGTCGTGAGCTCGTTCGTGCCTCAGTGCCTCAGACTTGCCCGCGCCGAAGCCAGAGTGTACGACAACCCGATGGAACGCGTCCCGATGACACCCGAAGGGCATGCAGCCCTGATGGCCGAGCTCAAGCAGCTCAAGCTCGTCGAGCGCCCGAAGATCTCCGAAGAGATCGGCACGGCCGCAGATCATGGCGACCTCAAGGAGAACGCCGAGTACCACGCGGCGCGCGAGAAGCAGTCGCACATCGAAGGCCGCATCCTCGACATCGAAGATCAGCTGGCGCGCGCCGAGGTGATCGACACCACGCACCTGTCTGGCGACACCGTGCGCTTCGGTGCCTGGGTGACGCTGCTCGACATCGAGAACGATCGCGAGACGCGCTATCGCATCGTGGGGCCGGGCGAGGCCGACACCGAGAAGGGCAGCATCTCCGTGACGTCGCCCGTCGCCAAGGCCTTGATCGGGCGCAGCGTCGGTGACGAGGTCAAGGTGCACGCGCCCGGGGGCGTGCGCACCTACGAGATCTGCGACGTCACCTGGAAGCCTTGAGCGAACGCGGACCCTGCGACGATGTGGCGTGAGGTGCCGGCGATCTTGGGCGCGGGAGCGCTGCTCGCGCTGCTCGAGATCGCGTGGGTGCTCATCTCTGGGCGTGGGCTGTTTCTGTCGTCTGCAGAGCAGCTCGCCTACGCCGCCGTAGCGTTCAGTGTCATCACGGGCTGCGTTGCGTGTTGGGGTGTCGTGCTCCGATCCGCCGTGGAGAGCACTCGCGTTCAGGTCGTGCTCGGTTTCGCGTGTGCGGGGCTCGGGGGCCTTTTCGGGTGGCTGCTCACGGCCGGCCGTCGGGTGCGCGATCACGGGCTGCGTCCCGTGCTCGTGGCGATGCTCGCGCTCGGGTGTGCTTTCGCGTTCGTGGCGGCCCTACGCGTGGTCGGCCGCGCGCGGCAGAGCGCCGTGGGACGTAGGCGTCTGAGCATGGGGCTAGGCGTCGTTTGCACCCTCTCGCTCGCGCTCGACGCGTGGGTGCTGCCGCGTTCCTATCCCGCCTTTCACGCGGGGCTTCTGCTCGTCGCACTGACCGCGGCGGCCCTGGGCGGCGCAGTCTGGGCCCGCCCGGTGCCGCGCTTCGTGGCGGCAGCTGGGTGGCTTGCGATCCTTCTGTGTTTGGTGCTTGCGCCCCTTGCCATGCATCAGCTCTCGCTGCGGTCGAATGCGAGCTACGTCGTGTCGCGTGTCGCGCCCTTCTCGCACAAGCTCATGCAGCTTCGGGGGCGCCTCGTTCGCGGGCCCGCGCCTTCCGCAAAGCAGAGCGCGGGCCACGAGCCACAGCGCCGCGGCGATCACAAGGGCATCGATCTGCGCGACGCCGACGTACTTCTGATCACGGTCGATGCGCTGCGTGCGGACGCATTGTCGGCTTACGGTGGCGCGGGGCTCATGCCGGAGGTCGACGCGCTGGCTGCCGAGGGAGCCGTGTTTCGTCGCGCCTACACGACCGCGCCGCACACCTCTTACTCGCTGTCGAGCTTACTCACGGCGAAGTTCATGAAGCCCGTGCTCGAGATTCCGGGCGCCCCTCGCGAGCACAAGACCTTGCCCGATCTCTTTCGACGCTACGGCTACCGCACGGCGGCGTTCTATCCGCCTGCGATCTTCTTCGTCGATGGGGCACGCTTCGACTCCCTGCGCGAGCGGGGCTTCGGCTTCGAGTATCGCAAGGAGATGTACGCGTCGGCCGCGGCGCGCGTGAAGCAGCTCGAGGTCTACTTGACGCAGGTGGACCCCAAGCGCCCCGTGTTCGTGTGGGTGCACTTGTTCGAGCCCCACGAGCCCTATGACCCGCCGCCAGGCAAGGCCACGTCCGAGAGCGCAAGAGGGCGCTACGAGGGCGAGGTACGGGTTTCCGACGACGCCATCGGTGGGTTGGTTCGTGTCTTTCGGGCCAAGCGCCCGCGCGGCACGGTGGTCGTCACCGCGGATCACGGCGAGGAGTTCGGCGAGCATGGCGGCAGCTATCACGGCACCACGCTGTTCGACGAGCAGGCGCGCGTGCCCCTCGTGTGGTCGTCGCCGGGCGTCGTGGCGCCGATGGTGCTCGACGTTCCGGTCGACCTCTCCGACGTCGGCACCACGCTGCTCAGCGCCGCGGGCGTGCCACGGGACGCACGCATGCGTGGCGACGATCTGTCGGCATTGCTCGCGGGGGCCAAGGGCGCTGGGCCGGCTTTCTCCTTTGCGTCGCTCGACGATCAGCACATGGTCACCGACGGTCGCGCGAAGCTCATCTGCGGTGGATCCGAGGCCCGCTGTCGGCTGTTCGACCTCGTGAGCGATCCGCGCGAGACACGCGATGTGCTCGACGAACGCGAGACCGACGCCGCCCGACTCCGGGCGGGTCTCGACGCCTTTCTGAGCAGCATCCCCAAGGTCGAAGTGATCGCCGTGGGCCAGGGGGTGGCGTGGCCCGAGGCGCTCGCGCGCGCCAAGCTGCGAGCGCCTTCCGCGGGCCCCGACGTGATCCCGCTGCTCGGGGACGACCGCCCCTCGGTGCGTGCAGCGGCAGCTCGCGCCCTGGGCGAGCTCGAGGTGCGCGCGGCCGCGCCAGCCCTGGAGCGCGTGCGCGCCCACGACGAAGACCCAAGCGTGCGCGCCGAAGCGAACATCGCGGCCTTGCTGGTGGGCTCCGAGGCCGCGCTGCCCGAGGTGCTCGCCTTGCTGGGCGACGAGACCGCCCCCGAGGGGCCGGGGCTGTCCGTTTCGCAGCGCGCAGCGCTCGCGGCCGCGCGCTTGGGACGCGTCGAAGCGGTGCCCGTGCTCGCCTCGCTGCTCTCCGGCGCGAAAGAGGGTGTCGAGGAGGGCGAGCTGTTGCGCGCCATCGAGGCGCTTGGCCGTGTTGGAGCCGCCGAGGGGGCGGAGGTCCTGATCGAGCTGCTTTCCGACGTGCGTTTGCGCGTGGCGACGGCGACGGCCCTGGGCGAGATCGGCGGTCGTAAGGTGCAGGACGCGCTCGTGCGACAGCTGCGCGAGGAACGCTATCAGCCTGCGCGACGCGCCGAGCTGATGGCCCTCATCAAGCTGTCTGACCGTAGGACCCGCGCGCTGCTCATGGAGATCCTGGGTCGCGAGACGTCGGTGCCCGACGGCGTGCGCATGTTGATGACCCTCGGGGCCCTGACGCCGCCGAGCGCACGGGGGGCTCGCCTCACGAGCGAGGGGGTTCGCGAAGGCACTTGGAGTTGCGACGAAACAGGCTGCGCACCTGGCGAGGGGGCTGCGATCAGCCTGCCGCGGCGCGGTGCAAGCCGCGGTCCGAAGCGCGCGACGCTGCTCGTGACCGGCGATCCCGGCGCCTTCATTCGTATCGACGGCGAGCGGCGAGAGCTTCGCGGCGCCGAAGACCAGCTGTCCTTCGTGCGCGAGCCCCAAGCGGCCCTGCGTTTCGCGGTCGAGGCGCACCCGTCGGTGCGGGTCGTCGCCATCGCCGTCGTGCCGGTGCAAGAAGAGATTCCGCCCCCGCCTCCTGAGCCATGGCAGCCCGGCGCGGAGCGCGATGCGGCGACGCCTTGAGCGCGGCCCACGTGACAAGGCCCGAGGGGCGTGGTGAAGTCGACCCGTGCGCAAGGACATCATCATCACTCACGAGTTTGGCTCGGCGCCCGCGCGTGTGTTCGCGGCCCTCGACGATCACGCCAACATGGGTCGCTGGCTCGGCAGTAAGGTCAGCATCGCGCGGGCGGTGCCCGATGGCGGCGTCGGCACGATCCGCCGTATCAGCGCAGGCCCGACCAAGTTCGACGAAGAGATCATCGAACGCGAGGTGCCGAGCCGTATCGTGTACCGCATCGTGTCCGGCATGCCGATCCTCTCGCATCACCGCGGCGAGATCTGTGTCGAGCCGCGCGCGGGCGAGCGCAGCGCGGTGCGCTGGCACGTCGAGATCGAGACCTATCCCGGCGTGGCGCAGCTCCTTGCGAGCGTGCTCTCGCGCGCCCTCGGCAAGGCGCTCGCACGCCTCGATCGTCAGCTCGCAACGAGCCCCGCGGCATAGGCGTCGCACAGCCCGGACACCACCTCGGGCGCGACGCCGAGAAACGCCCCATCGAAGGGAATCGTGGCGCCGTCGCTGCTGCCGATCACGAGCGAGCGCACCGTGTACGTGCCGACGAAGGGCGACCACAGCTCGCGCAGCACGACCTCTGCGCGCTCGAGCTGGCCCCAGGGCACCGAGACCACGCCGTGGCGTCCCCGTACGAGTAGCTCCTCAGGCGTGAGCAGCATGGCGATGCCGAGGCGCGCGGCGCTCTTCCGCCGCATATAGAGCACCCACAGCAGCGGAACGGCCACGCCGAGGGCGCAGGCGACGAGGACGGGCATGACGAGCGCGGGCCGCAGCTCTGGCCCCGCCACACGCAGCGCGTCGAGCGCGAACACGTCGCCCAGCAGCACGGCGTAGGGGCCACGCAAGAGGTACCCGGAGCCCTCGGCGATGGCGATGTGTCCCTCCAGCCGTTCGCCCTGCGCGGCGCGTGCGTAGCGCTCTTCGGCCTGTCCGGGCGGCGCGGGGAGGTCGGCTTTGCGCGGCGGGCTGCCCTCGCTCAGGCCGAAGGCACGCTCGAGCCGGGCCGCGAGGATATCGGGTGTCGCGGCAAAGTAGGGCGGTAGCTCGAGGTGCGCGGTCGAGCTTCGTGGGTGGGTGATCACGAACAGGCGCCGCCGCGGCTCGGGCAGAAAGCGCGAGCCTCTCGCTTCGGCGACTCGGATGCCGAGCACATCCTCACGCCGCACGCTGCGCTCGCCTCCGGGGCTCAGGTAGACGAGGCCCTCCGCGCCAAAGGCCAGCCTGTGGCGGGGTGCGGATAGATCCTTGGAGGTGCGGTGAATGAGCTGTCCGATGAGGATCAGCGCGCGCAAAGTAAAGGCAAAGGCCGCCGTGCGCAGAAGGAGCGCCATCAGATCGAACGCGTCGGGGTTGATCTCCGCGCGCAACATCGCGGCGGCGATCATGAACGCGGCAAGCAAGGGGGCGGTCGCGCCGCGCACGGCCTGGGCGTCGAGCAGGCTGGGGCGCGTGCCGCCCACGACGTCGACACCGTTCACGCTTCGCCCGTCGAGCGCGTTTCGCAGCGCGGGCAGGGTTGGGGAGCTCATGGGGCCTGTCGTATCTCTCGGTCGGCGCACATGCCATCGGCGCGCGTGCGCGCGAGGGCGCAGGTGTCTGCAGCCCTCAGGCAGCGCGCTTGGGCGTCCGCGTCGTCGGTCTCGTCGACCCGCCGGCACAGGGCTTGGCGCGCGTCGCAGACGCTGTCGGCGGCCGACTGGGCCGTGCCGCAGCTCTGTGCCCCGTCGATCGCCGCGAGGGCGCGGCTCATGCGCGCTTCGTCGCGCTGAATCTTGCGATAGGTTTCGTCGCCGGTCGCCGGTTGCGGTCGGCAACCGAAGGCAAAAGTGATTGATATCAGTATGAT
>CAYNOM010000128.1:0-12205 GCA_964398415.1 uncultured Polyangiales bacterium
CCGCAGCTCCGAAGGCAACGACGTTTCCGGACAGCAAGAAAGCGAACAAGACGCGCCAGGTCCGCCCATGATGGTGTTTGGACCCATGCTCGCTCTCGCCGCGCTCGAGTACTTCTTCTTCGGCGAGATCGCGCTCGGCTGGTTCTTGGGGATGTTTGAGTAAACGTTCATGATTCCAGCGTGTTGAGTGCCGAACGGCAAGCCGAGTGTCAGGTTTGCTTGGAGAGTGAGACGCGATTTTTCGTGAAATTCTGAGAACCTGAGGCCCGGCGGACTGTCTAACTCTCCGTGAGCCCCGTCGACCGTACAGCGTCAGCCGACGTGCACCCGAGCCCGCCGGGTGCGCCCCGGGACCTCGAGGACGGCCTCGACCCAGAGCTGGTCGCGCTGCACGCGCCACCGCAGGGGCAGCGCTTGATGGCGCTCACGGTGATGGCGGCCGCGGTGGTCGCGGCCCTGGCGCTCATGCTGTCGCTGCGCAGCGACCTTCGGTATGCGCTGGCGGATGCGCAGCCCACCGACCTGGGCCGTGCCGACCAGGTCGACATCAGCCACCTCGTGCCCAACAGCTACGTCCGCATCGAGGGCCTGCCGACCTTGGCACGGGCGGTGCGGTTCTCACGCGGTCCGGGCTCGTCCTATCGCGTCTTCGCCCTGGCCGGACAGCGCCAGATCTACGTCCAGGTGGCCGACGGGGACAGCGCGACCTTCGCGCGCTCCGAGTACACGGGACGTCTCGTCACCTTTGGCGATCTTGGCGGGCGCTACGCGGAGCTTTCCAGATACCTGCGGAGCGACCTCCACCTGCCGGTGACGCAAGAGTCGTTCTTGATTCTCGCGGACGAGCCCCCGCGCAGTTACAGCTGGGCCTGGCTCGTGGGTCTGATCTGCCTCGGCTTCGTGCTGCTCGACGTCTACTTCATCGTGCGCTGGTTCAAGCCGGTGCGCTGGCTCGCGACTTCCAACAAGCTCTGACACGGTCGGTCGAGCGGGACGACGGACGGCAGAAACGCCGCCCTCCCTGACGGAGTAGCGGCGCTGATCGTGCTTGGCTCGGGTCGTCGGCGAGCTCAGCTCGCGACGCGCTTCTGCAGCGCCTTGAGCTGATCGTACAGGCGCGGGGTGCTGAAGCGGCCGAGGCGACTCTTGTAGCCCTCGTCCTTCGAGCGCATCTCCTTCTCGGCGATGGTCTCGATCAACTTGGCGCGCGTGCCGAACTGCTTCTTCACGTCGCTCAGGATGCCGTGCAGGCGCAGCAGCTTCTTGTTGGAAACGCAGTCGAGACCCTTGTCGTCGTCCACGCGGTCGATCCACAGGTCGTCCGTGGCAAGCTCTTTGACGGCGTTCACGAGGCCCGTCTTGTCCTGGAAGCGCTCCTTCACGATGCTGAGCGGCGACTTCTTCATGGCGTTCTCCAAACCCCTCACGCGCGTCAGGTGCGCGGGCCGCCCTAGGTAGCACGCACCATCCGGGCTCGCAACTTGCGTCACGCGCCGTGCAGTGCCGGTCACGCCCCGACGCGGTCGCGCAAAAAGGCCTTCCAAAGCCTGCGCTTGCCTTGAAGGCGTCGCCCTCGCGAGCCACCATCCCCGACCTGGGGGCAGCCTGAACCGATGTCCGGTGAGTTCGTCCATCTTCACGTTCACAGTCAGTACTCGATGCTGGATGGCGCCATCCGCATCAGTCGCATGGTCAAGCAGGTCAAGGACGACGGGATGTCGGCCGTGGCGCTCACCGACCACGGCAACATGTACGGGGCCATTCAGCTCCACAGCGCCTGCAAAGCCCACGGCATCAAGCCCATCCTCGGCTGCGAGGTCAACTTCATCCCCGAGCGCAAGGACGTCAAACAGCCCTATCACCTGGTGCTGCTCGCCTCGGGACAGGACGGCTACAAGAACCTGATTCACCTCGTCAGTCAGGGCTGGGTCGATGGGATGATGCGCGGCACGCCCGTGGTCGACATGCAGATGCTGTCGGGCCACACGAAGGGCGTCGTGGCGCTCACCGGCTGCATGGGTGGCTGGGTAGCCCAGGAAGTGTTGATGCGAGGGGCGGCGGCGGGGCGAAAGGCCCTCGGACAGCTCAAAGACTGCTTCGAGCCAGGCCACCTCTTCGTCGAGCTGCAGGATCATGGCTTTGCCGAGCAGAAACCGCTCAACGACATCCTGCTCGAGCTCGCGAAGAGCACGGGTCTCGAGGTGGTGGCCTCGAACGACTGCCACTACCACGAGCAGGGCGACGCCCAGGCCCAGCTCGCCCTCACCTGCATCGCGGCGGGGCGCACCTTCGACGAGATGAAGCGCCTGCACCACGGCTCGGACCAGATCTATCTGAAGTCGAGCGCGGAGATGCTGCAGCGCTTTCGCCACGTGCCGGAGGCCGCAAAGAACACGCTCAAGATCGCCGAGATGACCGCGGGGACGGCCAACCCCACGGCCAAACCCATGCTCCCGAAGTTTCCGCTGCCCGCGGGCGTGAGCGAGGAGGAGCACTTCACGCGTCTCGCCTATGAGGGCCTCGAGGCCCGCTTCGGTGAGTTTCGCGCGCGTGGGCTCGCCTTCGAGGAGGCCCCCTACAAAGAGCGCCTCGAGATGGAGTGCAAGGTCATCGCGCAGATGGGCTTTGCGGGCTACTTCCTGATCGTCCAGGACTTCATCAACTGGGGAAAAAAGAACGACGTCCCGGTCGGGCCCGGCCGCGGCTCGGGCGCTGGCTCGATCGCGGCCTACGCGCTCGGCATCACCGACCTCGACCCCCTGCCCTACAACCTCCTGTTCGAGCGTTTCTTGAATCCAGAGCGCGTGTCCATGCCCGACTTCGACGTCGACTTCTGCATGGATCGCCGAGACCGCGTCATCGACTACGTGCGCCGCACCTACGGCGAGACGAGCGTCGGACAGATCGCCACCTTCCATCTGCTCAAGAGCCGGAGCGTGGTGCGCGATGTAGGTCGCGTGATGGGCTTTTCGCCGCAGGACGCAGGGCGCGTCGCGACGCTCGTCCCCGAGCCCGTGGCGGGCAAGAGCGTGCCCATCCCCGACGCCCTCGCGCAGGAGCCGCGGCTCAAGGCGCTGTACGACGAAGACCCCAAGGTGCACAACCTGCTCGACACGGCGACCACGCTGGAGGGCCTCACACGCCACGCGGGCATGCACGCAGCCGGCGTCGTCATCAGCGAAGGCGCGCTGTGGGAGCACGTGCCCGTCTTCTGTCCGGAAGAGCACGTCTACGTCACGCAGTACTCGAAGGACGACGTCGAAGCCGCAGGCCTCGTCAAGTTCGATTTCTTGGGCCTCAAGACACTGACCGTCGTCGACATCGCTTGTCGCTTGATCGGCAAGCGCCCTGATCACGACGGCTCGCCGTTTCGCGCGGATCGCATCCCCCTCGACGACGCGGCCACCTACGCGCTCCTGCAATCGGGTGAAACCACCAACGTGTTTCAGCTCGAGTCGAGCGGCATGCAGGGGCTGTTCAAGAAGCTCAAGCCCGACTGTTTCGAAGACATCGTCGCGGCCGTTGCTTTGTATCGTCCGGGCCCCCTCGGCACCGGCATGGTGGACGACTTCGTCGAGTGCAAGCACGGCCGCAAGAAGGTCGAATACCCCCACCCCTGCCTGGAAGAGATCCTAGCGCCCACCTACGGCGTGATCGTCTACCAGGAGCAGGTGATGCAGTGCGCGCAGAAGATGGCGGGCTACACGCTCGGTGGCGCCGATCTGCTTCGCCGCGCCATGGGCAAGAAGAAGCCCGAGGAGATGGACAAGCAGAAGACCATCTTCGTCGAGGGCGCGACGAAGAACGGCTATGCCGAGGCCGATGCCGTGAAGGTCTTCGACCTGATGGCCTACTTCGCGGGCTACGGCTTCAACAAGTCACACTCGGCCGCCTACGCGCTGATCACCTACCAAACCGCTTACCTGAAAGCGCACTTCCCCGTCGAGTTCATGTGCGCCACGCTCAGCGCCGACAAAGACAAGATCGACAAAGTGGTGCGCACCGTGGCCGAGGCGCGCGCCATGGGCATCACCGTGCTGCCCCCCGACGTCAACGAGAGTCAGATCGACTTCAGCGTGGTCTACGCCCCCTCGGCCGACATCAAGCCGCCCAAGCCGGGACGTCCAGTCTGCGCCAACGGTGTCGTGGCCGATCCGCAGGCGCCCAAGGTCCGCTTCGGCCTCGGCGGAGTGAAGGGCATCGGCGAAGCCGCGCTCGTGGCCGCGTTCGATGCGCGCAAGGATGAAGAGGGGCGCCCGAAGCCCTTCGAGAGCCTGTTCGACTTCGCCGAGCGCGTCGACATGCGCAAGCTCAACAAGGGCGTGCTCGAAGCGCTGGTGCAGTGCGGCGCCTTCGATCGCCTGCACGCCCCGCGCAACGTGCACCGCGCGCAGGCCTACGCCAGCATCGACACGGCGATCGAGCGCGGCAAGAAGCTCCAAGCCGAGAAGGCGAGCGGCCAACAAGACCTGTTCGGCCTTCTGTCCCAGGCCGACCAGCAAGCGATGAAAGCCGACCGCGCAGATTTTCTCACGATCGACCCCTGGGATCAGCGCGAGCTTCTGTCGCGCGAGCGAACAGCGCTCGGCTTCTACGTCTCGGGCCACCCGCTCGACGGTTACGCCGCCGAGGTCCGCCGATTCTGCACGACCAATGTGGCCGGGCTCAGCGAGCTCCCTCCGGAGGCCCACGTCGAGGTCTCGGGTCTGGTCGAAGGCTTGCGCGAACGGCCCACCAAGACGGGCAACAAGATGGCCTTCTTCGTGCTCGAAGATGCGAGCTCGCGCGTCGAGGTGATCGTGCGTCCCAAGTTCCTGGAGGGCGCACGCGACGTGCTCAACTCAGGCGAGCCCGTGCTGCTCAGCGGCCAGGTGCAGTTCGAAGGGGCGCGCAACGCGGGCGGCGGTGGTGAAGACGATGGGGACGTGCCGCTCGAGACGAAGCTCTTGCTCACCGATGTGAAGCCGCTCGCGGCGTTTCTCGCGACCAAAGCCAAGGCGGTGCGTGTGAGTCTGCACGTCGATCAAGTGGCCGAGCAGATGCTGCTCACGCTGAATCGTACGTTGCTCGGGCATCCAGGAAGCTGTCCCGTGCAGCTCGAGCTCAGGCACGACGAATGGCGCGTGAGCCTCAAGGGCGAAGGGCTCTACGTCACGCCCAGCGACCTCTTGATGACACAGCTCGAGAGGCTGTTTGGCGGCAAGGTCGCCGAGCTGATCTGACTGTCACTCCGAGAGCGCAATCCCGGGAGCCTACTGCGCAGCCTCGGGGAGCTCGTCGGGGTCCATGCAGTACTGCTGGGTGCACATGCCCTCAGGCACGGTGCACACGCCGCAGCTCGGGTTACAGCACACGAGCCCCGGCTCGCAGGTGACCTTGCCGCAGGTCACGCGCTCTTCGCCCGCGGCGGGCTCGCTCGGCTGCGTGTCCGGCGTAGTGGACGCGGGCGGCTCCGCGGCCGGTGTGCTCGCCGCGCAGGCAGCGAGCAGCACGACCGCGCTCCCTAGGGTCAAACCGTGACTCAGGCTTCGTCTTCGCATGCGATCTGGATACACGCGAAACCGGGGTCGACGCAAATGCCGCAGCTCGCGTTGCAGCACTCTTGTCCACCGGTGCACGTGTTCTTGCCGCACGGCACCCCGTCGTCGACGCAGACGGCTTGCGGCGGGCAGGGCGCGCGCACGCACTGCACATCTTGCAGCTCGCAATGCTGGCCCTTGCCGCACTTCACCGTGTTGCAAGACGGAAGGGGCAGACACTCGGCGCGGCCGCTGATGTCATCGCAGTAGGTGCCCTTGGGGCACAGCGTTGCCGCGCAGCTCGAGGCGCCCTCGGGCACGCACTCGCCCGCACCCGTTTTGTCTTCGATGCACGTGAAGCCAGGCTGGCAGTCGATGAGCTCGCAACCGGCGCCAGCGCACACGAGCTCGCCACAGGTCCACTTGCCACCCACGCAGCCGCCGCCTTCGTAGTTGCAGCCTTCGGGTGGCGCAGCGCAGTCGATGACTGGCCCCTCGCACTGCTCGATCTCTTCTTCACACGCGATCTGGATGCAGGCCCCATCGGGCGGCGTGCAGATGCCACAGCTCGCGTTGCAGCACACGTCGCCTTGGGCGCAGGTGTTCTTGCCGCACTGAACGCCCGTGTTTTCTGGCACGCACTCGCCATTGCCTGCGGCGTCTTCGATGCAGGTAAAGCCGGGCTTGCAGTCGATCAGCTCGCACCCGTACACGTCGTCGGACACGCACTGCACGATCGGATCACAGGGCGTGGTGATGCACTGGATCTCGGTCACCTCGCAGTGGGTGCCCGCGGCACAGCGCACCTTCGCGCAGGGATCGTCGTTGATGGGGCCCTCGCAGTACTGCTTCGTGCAAGCGCCGCCAGGCTCGGTGCAGATGCCACAGCTCTCGTTGCAGCAAACCTGCCCGCTAGCGCAGGTCACATCGCCGCAGACGACCGGCTCGCTGGCGCTGCCCCCGTCGGCCTTCGTCCCGAGATCTTCGTCGGGCGGACAACCCATGCTCAGGCCCAAGAGTGTGGCGCCGAGCGCCAAGGTGAAGCGACGCATGTTGGTTCCCTCTCCGTTCATGTGCTGCCTGTGTGGCCGAAAGAGGGGGCATCCGTCGAGCTTTGTGGCGCGAATGTAGGGCCCCTCACTCCGCCGCGCGAATGGGCGCAGTTTCGTTGAATTTCCAGCCGGGATTGTCGCGAATGGCCACACTCAGCTCCCAATCGTTGCGCATGAGGGCTACGGGTCTGCCATCGACGTCGCTGACCCCCAGCGCGATGCGCTTGGCCATCAGCTCTTCCGGCGAGGCGGCACCGTCGACCCACCGCGCATGGGCGTAGGGCAGCATCTGGATCTCCGCGCGGGCGCCATACTCGTGCTCGATGCGATAGGTGAGCACCTCGAACTGGAGCTTGCCCACCACGCCCAGAATGGGGTCCTTCTCGCGTCCCTTCTCGGTGAACACCTGCACGGTGCCCTCCTCGGCGAGCTGCTCGATACCCTTCTGAAGCTGCTTGCGCTTGAGCGGATCGAGCAGAGTGAGGCGAGCGAAGTGCTCTGGCGAGAAGCGGGGTACCGTCTCGAAGCACAGGGGCCCGCCGGTCGAGAGGGTGTCGCCGATGCGGAACAGGCCGGGGTCGAACAAGCCCACGATGTCACCAGCCCACGCTTCGTCGATGGTCTCTCGCTCTTGCCCGAAGAAACCTTGCGGCCGCTTGAGCCGGATCTTCTTGTTGAGCCGGTAGTGGTGCACCTCGAGGTCGCTCTCGAACTTCCCGGAGCACACGCGCATGAAGGCGATGCGATCGCGGTGCGCAGGGTCCATGTTGGCTTGCACCTTGAACACGAAGGCGCTGAAGCGCGCGTCGGCTGGGCTGACGATCACGTCGCCCGCGAGCTGGGGTCCGGGCTTCGGACACAGATCGACGAAGGCGTCGAGGAAGGGCTCGATACCGAAGTTGGTGAGCGCGCTGCCGAAGAACACGGGCGTCTGTTGGCCGGAGAGGAAGCGCTTCTGCTCGTAGACCTCCCCTGCCCCCTCGAGTAGCTCGACCTCTGCACGCAGCTCGGCCGCCTGCGCTTCGCCGATCAGCTCGACGAGCGAAGGATCTTCGAGGCTCCTGACCGCCACGGGGGCGCGATAGGCGCCGCGGTTCGCCTGCTCGAACAGCAGCACGGCCCTGTTCTCGATGTCGTAGACGCCCTTGAAGAGATCGCCGCTGCCGATGGGCCAGGTGCGGGGTGTGGTGTGGATGCCGAGCACTTCCTCCACCTCGCTCATCAGCGCGAAGGAGTCGCGAGCTGGGCGGTCGAGCTTGTTGACGAAGGTGACGATGGGTGTGCCGCGCTTGCGACACACATCGAACAGCTTCCGCGTCTGGGCCTCGACGCCCTTGGCCGCATCGATGAGCATGATGGCGCAATCGGCGGCCATCAGCGTGCGGTAGGTGTCCTCGCTGAAGTCCTGGTGACCGGGTGTGTCGAGCAAGTTGTAGTAGATGCCCTCGCGCTTGAACTGCAGCACCGACGAGGTGACCGAGATGCCGCGCTTGCGCTCGATGTCCATCCAGTCGCTGGTGGCGGCGCGGCTCGACTTGCGCGACTTGACCGCACCCGCCTGATGCACCGCTCCGCCGTAGAGCAAGAGCTTCTCGGTGAGGGTGGTCTTGCCCGCATCGGGATGCGAGATGATCGCGAAGGTACGTCGGAGCTCACTGGGGTGCATGGGGGCGCCTAGGTAGGGCGGGACTCGGGTACTTAGCAGCCCAATGAAAAAACTCCATCGCCGCCTGGGGTGGGCAGCGATGGAGCGGGGGTCGACGACAGGAAAGCCCGCAGGGGAACGGGCAGAAACTTCAGGCGACGGCGGCGTCGAGCAGCTGAGCCGTACGAGCGTCCTGCTGCTCCGTGATGATCTCGACGCCGGTGCCGCGCACCTGATCCATGATGGCGAAGGCCAGGGCCGACAGGGCGTAGTGGGCGCGCGTGTCGCGGCTCTGGGCCTGTAGATATACGCGTCCCGATCCCTCGGACACCATCGAGGCCACCAGAGCACGCAAGAGGTCGCTCGTGGCCGGCACGTCGCTGAGGTCGAAGCCGGAACGGGCGACGAAGGTGGCGCTGCGAATGCGGAAGCCCTCGGTGATGAGGGAGCGAACACGTGCGCGGACCCGCTGACCCAGGCCGCCCAGTGATTCGCCCGGCTCCTGCGAGAGCATGACGACGGTGGAAGACTCAGCCTGCCGGGCTTGGATCGGCCCGCCGGGCTCCGTGCCATGCTGCGCGACGATCACCGCGACTTGTCCGACTGTGGCCATGGTGTGCTCCAAGAGAAACGAACCCAACAGGAGAAGCGTGCCGCCTACTCCAGACTACTCGAAGCGCAGCAATATGCGTGCCGCGTACGCATGTCTACTCAATACGACATGTAGATAGGGTGATGAGCCCGATCTACGCCGCTTTGACGCACAGCGTCAAGCGCCATGACGCGCCGGTAGTATGCAAAGGTGCCCTCGTGTGTGGGTAGGGCCACAGAAGGGTGTGTCATTGGGTCAACAGGGCCCCCACAACACCGTTGGCGTCCGACCACAGGCTTGGGCGGGTGGCGGCCTTGACGGATCCCCGCGGGATTGCTAACAACGCGCTGCCTCACGGGGCCAAGGCAAGGGCCGTTAGCTCAGCCGGTAGAGCAGCTGGCTTTTAACCAGACGGTCACAGGTTCGATCCCTGTACGGCCCACAAGGAAGTTCACCAAGTCCCCATCGTCTAGAGGCCCAGGACACCGCCCTTTCACGGCGGCAACGAGGGTTCGAATCCCTCTGGGGACGCTACCCCCGACCCGCGCGGAAACTGGGCCCGCGCGGGTCGATTCATTTAAAGGCCAGCGCGCAGGTCTTGCCTACCTGGGCAACACCCGCCGGGTGCATGACGGCCCGCTTGGGCACTGGTAGAGTCCAGGCCATGAAGCAGCGAGTTTCACTGGGGGCGGCGCTCGGGCTTTCGTTAGCCCTTTCGGCAGCCTGTGATGGGGGCGGTTCGGGCGGAAGCCAGAATGGTGGGGCGAGCGGCGGGGCCACGAACGGCACCGGCGCAAGTGCGGGGGGCAGCGGCTCAGCCAGCGCCGGCACCAACGACCCGAACGGCGGCACCAACGCCGGCAATGGGGGCACGAACGACAGCGGCGCCACCAACGGTGGCGTCAACGGCGGCAACAACGGCACGCCCCCCGCGTGCAATGCATCGAGCGCGCCCGCCATCGGCAAGCTGGCGCTCGAGCGCGTGGTCACCGTGGGTGGAGGCTTCAATCTCGTTCACGCCGCACAACCCCCCGGCTCAACCGATTGGTACCTCGTCAGCCAGCAGGGCGAGATCCGCGTGTTCAAAGGCAGCGGCACGCCCGCACCATTCATGACCGTGCCTGACGTGGAGTTCGTGTTTGACGAGCGCGGACTCCTGAGCCTCGCGTTCGCCCCCGACTACGCAACGAGCCGCAAACTTTACGTGATGGCGAGCCCCGGCGACGGGACGACCTACGGGGGCCGCGACGTGGTCTTCGAGTACCTCCGCGATGCATCCGACCCATACAAGGTCGCAGCAAGCGCACCGAAGGCGATCGTCGACGTGCCCGCGTCCGCAACGAACCACAACGGGGGTACGGTCATGTTCGGCCCCGACGGCATGCTCTACGTAGGCACGGGTGACGGTGGAGGTGGATGCAACGACCTACTCGTGGCGAGGGACAAGCCGCAGGACGTCACGTCACTCTTCGGGAAGATCCTCCGCCTCGACCTCAGCAAGCCCGATCCCTACGCAGCCGCTGGTAATCCCTTCGGCAACGATCCGCGCGTACTGCACTACGGGCTACGCAATCCCTTCCGCTTCGGCTTCGACCGAGTAACAGGCGATCTTTATATCGCCGACGTCGGCCAGGACGACTACGAGGAGATCAACTTCGCCGCGAGCGGCGCAACGAGTCTGAACTTCGGTTGGGCGGACTACGAGGGCACTGCCGCAAATACCTGCAGCAGTGACAGAAAGCTGCGCACGGGCTCTGCGCATACGGGCCCGATTGTGGCCATCAAGCACGACTCAACGCAGGGCTTCGCCGACTACGAGTCCATCATCGGCGGCTTCGTTTATCGCGGATCCAGCATCGCGGCGCTCCAAGGTGCCTACCTGTTCGGCGACTACAAAGGACAGCGTATGGCGGCGCTATACCACTGCGGCGACCAGACCTCACCGCTCACTCCCATCAACAAGAAATGCGATCTGAACAGCCCGAGCGAGGCGTGCTTCGTAGCCAAGGGCGGTGCACCGGGCCTCGGAGATCTCGCGGCCATCGTGGAAGGCAACGACGGGGAAATCTACCTCGTAGGCAATGGAACCACCCTCTACAAGGTCGTCCCCAACTGACCCTCCCCGAGGTGCATCGATGCGTTGCAGCGTGACCCCGTGCCTGTACCTCATGCTTCTCGCGAGCGCCTGCGACGACGCGCCCGCAAGCGCCCCACGCGACGCGGGCGTGCAGGGCATGGATGCGAGCGCAAACCAGGACGCCGGCGGGCGCATGGACGGCGGGATGGACGGCGCGACAGGGGGCTGCCGTCCCTTCGTCATGCCCGTCGATTGCCTCGATGCGGAGGGCAACGTGATCGCGGCGGCCGACGGCCCCTTGCCCCTCGATCTGGCATGCACTGGGCTCTACGCCGACGCCTCGAAGCGTGAGCTCGCCTGTGGCGTGATCGAGTATGAGCCCGCCTACGCGCTGTGGACCGATGGCGCGGTGAAGCGACGCTTCGTCTCTCTGCCAGCGGGGACGAGCATCGACGCGACGATCCCGGATGACCTGCGCTACCCCGTCGGTGCTCAGTTCTGGAAGGAGTTCAACATCCAGGATGGTAAGGGTGGCACGAAGCTCGCGGAGACGCGGCTCTTGCGCAAGGTCGAAGGCGGCTGGCTGTACACGTCTTACGTTTGGAACGAAGGCGCCACGCGGGCGCTGCAGCAGAACCAGGGCGTCATCGACCTGTTCGGGTTGAACCACGACGTACCCACGCGCGATCAGTGCAACGAGTGTCACAAGGGACGCGCCGACTTCGTGCTGGGCTGGGACCTAATCCTGCTGGGCGAGGGCGCGACGGGCGTCACGCGCGAGTCGCTGATCGCGAACGGGCAACTCACGAGCGAAGCTGGCGTGGTGGCGTCCCTGAGCATTCCGGGCAACGCCGTCGAGCGCGCGGCCCTCGGCTACCTGCATGTCAACTGCGGGGTGAGCTGTCACAACCGCGAGCCGCAGTCGGATGCCGAAAACTCGGGCTTCTTTGCGCGCCTCAGCGCAGACACGCTGACCTCGGTGCTCGACACCGAGGTAATCACGTCAGGCGTGAACAAGGTTCCAGACCAGAATCGCGGCAGCATCCCGGCGGATCCCGCGAGCGGTGCGTTTTACGACATCCGCCCCGGTGACCCCGAGCGCAGCCTCGCACTTACGCGCATGCGGATCCGCACAGGCACGCAAAAAGGACAGATGCCGCGCATCGGCACCCACGTCGTCGACGACACGGGCGTCGCCGCCGTGAAGGCGTTCATCGAGGGCATGACCGTCGAGAACGGCTATCCGACGCCCGCGGATTAGCGCGTGACCTCGTGGTCGAAGCTGATGTTGCCGTCTTGGTCGAAGAACACCCCGTGGAA
>CAYNOM010000129.1:0-2538 GCA_964398415.1 uncultured Polyangiales bacterium
CCTTTCGTGCACGCGCTCGACGACGCCGACAAGGCGCGCACCGACCACCCGTCTGACAACAACCTCTCCTTCTACTCGGGACACACGAGCCCGAGCTTCGCCCTCGCGGTGTCGGCCGGAACGGTGGCAAGCATGCGCAACTACCGCGGCGCGTGGCTCGTGTGGGGCGCAGGGCTTTCGGTGGCGTCGCTCAGCGCCTATCTGCGCATCGCGGCCGACAAGCACTACCTGAGTGACGTGCTCACGGGAGCCGCGATCGGGGGCGCGCTCGGTGTCGCCGTGCCGCTGCTGTTTCATCGCGAAGACCGCACCGGCTGGGCAGCGCGGGCTCAGCTCGGCCTGTCCAAGAACCGCGTGACGCTGACCTTCACGCACTGACGGCAGCAGCTCTTCCTTACGCGAGGCGCGCGGTCACCGAGTGCGTCTGAAGCTCGGCGCCATCGACGACCGTGCGGTCTCTGCCCCTGCGCTTCGCCTCGTACAGGGCCATGTCTGCGGCGCGCAGCAAGAAGCTGCTCGCGTCCTTCGTCCCGGGCTGGGCGGTCGCGACACCCACGCTCACCGTCACCTGCTCGGAAACGTCGCTGGCTCCGTGGACGATCGTGGCCGTGCGCAGCGCATGGTGCAGGGCCTCGGCGACCTTGCGTGCGCCCGTGGCGTCGGTGCCAGGAAGAAGGAGCACGAACTCTTCGCCGCCCCAGCGCGCGGCCAGGTCGTCGGCCCGATTGGCACAACGGCTGAGCAACGCGGCCACCTCGGCGAGGCACTTGTCGCCCTGGGTGTGCCCATGCAGATCGTTGTAGCTCTTGAAGTGATCGACATCGATCACGAGCACGCTCAGGGGCTCACGATTGCGTGCGCAGCGCGCCCAGGCTCGGACCAGGTTTTCGTCGAAGCTGCGTCGATTGGCGAGACCCGTGAGCGAGTCGCTGCGCGAGATGGCATCGAGCTCGGCGGCGAGTCGCTCTGCCTGCACGCGCCGTTCCTCGGAGACGAGCGCCGCGTAGAAGCTCAGGCGTCGCGATCGCTCCATCAAGAAGCCCGCGATGAACGCGAACACCAGCGCGCCGGTGAGGCTGCCGAACAGGGCACCGAGCGTGCGCTCGGGGGCTCCAGCGGCGGCGGCCACGAAGACGTAGCCGGCCACGACGCCGAGGCCGATGGGCGCACAGGCGAACACCGACATGCGACTGAGCGTGAAGAGGTTGTACAGCACGAGCACGGTCATGATCGGACCGAGCGTGAGCACGAGGTCGACGGGCTGAGAGCGCAGTACCCCGAGCCAGCCTACGGAGATGTACACGGCCGAAAGCCACACGTAGGGCCCATGGACGCGCTCGAACCAAGGTGTGCGCGCAAGGCCCCAGCCCACGACGAGCGTCGGAATCACGAGCTTCCACAAAAGGGCCTGCACGGCATCGGCTTCCGCACCGCGAAACGTCGGATCGCGGTGGGACAGTACGGCCACCCACAGGCTCATCGCCGTCGACAACAGCACGATGAGCAGCGCCACACGCTTGACGTGATGGGCCAGCGAGCGGCGCTGGAACATGGCGTAGGCGCTCGCCACTTCACGGTCGAGGAACTCGAGCGTGTAGGCATGAAAGGGACGGTTTTCGTCTAGAATCGCCTGGGCCGGATCGGGCCGCGACCGATCGTTCGGCTTGGGTGCCCGTCGTCTGGCTTTCGGGTCGTTGGGTGCGCTCACGTCGCTCACCACCTCGGGGGGACTTCAGCTTGCCACAGGTGCAGTCAGGATTGCGCTCTGCATTTGGTACGGGCCCATCTCCTTTCACCTCATCGGTGGCCGAGGTTACAGGGCCGCTCGCCCACAGCGTCGAGACGCGTGCTTTCGTTTGCCGAGGTTATCGACTCTGGAGTAGATTATTCGCGGATGGGCCGCCCGCGCAGCGCAGACATCGACGAAGCCACCCGCGAGCGCCTCTTGCAGGCGGCGGCGCGCGCCTTTGGCGACAGCGGGTATGGCGCACGTCTCGAAGACATCGCGGAGGCCGCGGGCATACGCAGGTCGTCCCTGCTCTATCACTTCAGGAGCAAAGACGAGCTGTACGCGGCCGTCATCGAAGACGCATTCAGGCGTCTGTCCACCTCGCTGCACACCGTGTTCCTGACGACCGGCGAGTTCGAGGAGCGCCTCGACGCCCTGGTGCAGTCGCTCGTCGGGTTCGAGGCCGAGCATCACGCGCTGCTCGCGGTGGTGACACGCAGCTTGCTCGACCAGGATGGCTTTGGGCACGCGGTGCTCGAGCGCTCGTTTCTGCCGCTCGTCGATCAACTCGAGGCCTTCGTGCGCAAGGGGGCCGGTGCGCGTCTCTCGCGCGGCTTTCCGGTGCGTGCCGCCATCCTGCAGCTCATGGTGGCCCACCTCGTGCGCTCGGCGATGGGTGAGGCGGGCGCGAGGCTCTGGAAGGGTGAAGCGCACTCGGCGGCTCTGGCGCGCGCCGTGCTGCTCGGTGCCACCGATTCGATCAAGAAAGGACGCAGACATGGCGGTGCTCGACGTTGAGACCCTCGCGA
>CAYNOM010000129.1:2638-12175 GCA_964398415.1 uncultured Polyangiales bacterium
TTTGCCGTGTTCAGCTTCCAGGAGAGCACAGCCCAGGCATTCGCGAACGATCGCGCGCTGACCCAGGGCGACATCGCGCTCGCCATGCGCTTCGTGCGCTGCCTGAATCGCATGCAGGCCGTGACGCTCCCCCCGCCCATCGCACGCAAAGCGCTCAAGGCGCCTTTGCCCGAGCTCGCCATGACCGAGCGCGCCCTATTGACGACCAAGGCCTACGCCCACGTGGTGGGCGGGCTTTTGCGGAGGACGAATCCATGATCCCCTCGTATTTCGAGTTTTTCTGTCCTGTGAAGATCGTGGCGGGCGAAAAGGCCCTCGAGCACATTCCGTTCGAGCTCTCCGCGCGCGGCGCGAAGAGGCCGCTCATCATCACCGACCGTGGTGTGCGCGGCGCGGGTCTCGTCGACCTCGTGACGTCGGCGCTCGCGAGCGGTGGGCTGTCGGGGCTGTGCGTGTTCGACGAGGTGCCCCAAGACTCCTCGACGCACGTGGTGTCGCAGGTCGCGGCGCTGTATCGCGAAAAGGGCTGCGATGCGCTGATCGCCATCGGTGGCGGCTCGGTGATCGACACTGCGAAGGCGGTGAACGTGCTGGTCTCCGAGGGCGGCGACGACCTCAACGCCTACGCAGGAGCCGGCGTGCTCAAGCGCCCGCTCAAGCCCTTGCTCGTGCTGCCCACCACGAGCGGCACCGGCAGCGAGGTCA
This sequence comes from uncultured Polyangiales bacterium, assembly GCA_964398415.1. Taxonomy (GTDB): domain Bacteria; phylum Myxococcota_A; class Polyangia; order Polyangiales; family DASUME01; genus DASUME01. The sequence goes on from CAYNOM010000129.1 coordinate 3,344, forward strand.
CGAACGTGTCGGTGATCAAGGACGCGACCACGGGCAAGAAATTGCCGTTTCTGTCGCAGTTTCTCCTGCCCGACGTCGCAGTGCTCGATGCGCGGCTCACCCTGGGCTTGCCCGCCTACTTCACGGCAGCCACCGCGATGGACGCCATGACGCACGCGGTCGAGGCTTACACCTGTCTCGGAAAGAATCCCCTCAGCGATGCCTACGCCACGGCGGCGATTCAGAAGATCGCCACGCACTTGCCCGCATTGCTCGAGGATCCGCGTCAGCCGGAGCGTCGCCTGGAGCTGTCGCTTGCCGCCACCATGGCGGGGATCGCGTTCTCGAACTCGATGTGCGGCCTCGTCCACGCGCTCGGCCACTCGGTGGGTGTTGTCGCCCACGTGCCCCATGGCGTGTGCATGAGCGTGCTTTTGCCCTACGTGCTCGAGCACAACCTCGACGTACGCAGGCAGGCCATCTCCGAGCTACTCGTGCCGCTCGCGGGGCCCGAAGTCTACGCGGGCACGAAGGAGGGCGAGCGCGCCGAAGCGGCCATCCAGCGCATCCGCGCCCTACGCGACATGTTGTGGACCAAGGCGAAGCTGCCGCGCACGCTGTCTGAAACGGGCAGCGTGAAGCGCGAAGACCTGCCGCGCATCGCACGGCTCTCGCTCGACGATGGTGCCCTGATCATGAATCCCGTCGAGGTCTCCTACGACGCTGCGCTTTCGGTGCTCACGCGCGCGTTTGCGTGAGCTCGGCGAGCTTCCTTCGCGCTGGTTCCGCGGCGTCGTCAGTGGGGTAGCTCGCGACGAGGTAGCGCAGCGTCTGCGTGGCCGCGTCGACGGCGTTGGCGAGCAGCTGGTGTTTGGCCGAGAGCAAAAGCGCCTTGGGCGCCTGGGGGCTCTGGGCGTGCTGCTTGATCAACAGATTCGTCGCGTCGAGCACGAGGGCCCCACTCGACGTGGCGTCCGCCGCGCTCAACACCGCGACGAGTGCGATCTCGGGCCACACGAGCTGCGGCAGGGCCTTGCGCAGCTGCTGGTAGATCATGCAGGCATCGGCGGTGCGCCCCGACTGGAGCTGGCTCTTGAGCAGCCACGCGGCGTGCACGCCCACGCGTTCGAGGCGGTTCAAGCTGACGCTCACGCGTAGGGCAGCGGCCCTCGCCTGCTCGTGCGAAGGTTGCTCGAGGCACAGCCGCTCGAGCAGCTCTGCGGCCGCGTCGTGCTGCGCGGCTTCCATCTTCTCGCGTGCCTCGGCCCACAGCGGATGCTCGTCCGCGATCATGGCCACGCGCGAGGGGCCGCTCTGCGGTTCCTGTGAGCGGGCGGGCGCGACGACTGACGGGGAAGCGGGAACGGGCGGCACCGACTCGAGCTCGCCCAGCGCGAGCGAATCGCGCGGGATGCGCGGCGGATCCGGCACCGCAGGCGCGTCGTCCTCTGCGCCGTCTGCGCCATCGGCCATGGTGACGAGGGGCAACGGTAGATCCGACTCGCTCGGCCGAGGCACCGCATCGAGCTCGTCCCAGGCGTCGTCCTCAGCGTGCTCCGACTCGTCGAGCAGCGCGCGACTCACCGTCGGCGTGTAGTTGAGGCCCGCCGAAGGGTTGCTGAACCTGCTTTTTCGGAACTTGCTCATACGGACGTCGAAAGACCTCCTCAGGTTATCACGAAGCCCCTCGGATCAGGCCACGTGGCCAGTCGACTTGGTGTGCGGGCGTGGGCGCATGCACCACGAAGGCTCACCTGCGCCGCTTCGGAGGGCATCGAGATCACTGGCTCGTTGCCGACACGGTCATCACGGGCAGCGCCTCCGAGCGCGGATTGAGCAGGATGCGATAGGTGCCTACGTCGTTGAGCACGATGTTCGTCAGGTTGGCGGTGCCTCCCGTGGCGCCGCTCTGCTGCGTGGTGCCCGTCGGTGTGCGCAGCTGGTAGTCGACCACACCGCTCGAGGTGGTGATCTGGAGTGTCACGCTGATCGGCGCGCTCGCGATGTCGAGGGTGAGCTCGCCATTCTGTCCGGCGCGCACGATCGCGAGCTGGCTCGGGGCGCCACCGAGCACCAAGGGCGCGACCAGATCGGCCGGCACGCTGAAGAGCTCGACGGTGAGGTCGTCGTCGATGCCCTGCCCGCGCGGGTTCGCGGTCAGGCGGTACTGGCCACTCTGCGGCAACGTGATGACGTCCGAGAACAGCACGCCTCCGGTCGCCCAGGTGCCGATGTTCTGGCTGCCCGTAGGGGGCCACAGGGCGAAGTCGGTCACAACGGACGTGGTCAGGCGCAGCGCCACCCGCTGCGAGGCGCTGCCCGTGAAGGTGAGGCTGCCGTTCTGGCCGGGCGTGGTCAGGGTCAAGACCGCCCCCGCCGGGGCGTCCACGCTCGTCGTGGTTGTCACATCGGGCGGCACGCTCCACAGCGTCAAGGTGTAGGTGCCCGTGCCCTGGCCGCGCGGATCGACGTCGATGCGATAGCTGCCCGTCTCCGGCAACACGACGACATCCGTGAAAATGTTGGTGCCCGCCCAGTTGCCGACGCTCTGCGTGCCGGTGGGGCGGCGCAGGGTGACGTCGGCGACGGCATCACCACTTACGCTGAAGGCGATGCGCTGGCCTGTCGTGCCCTCGAAGGTGAACACGCCGTTTTGGCCTGGCGTGAGTGCTTCGAAGGAGGCGGGCTCGGTGCTGTCGACGGTCGTCGGCGCCTGAGGATCCGCGGGCACGCGAAACACCTGGAAGGTGAAGCTCGAGATGCCATCGCTGCGCGGATTCACGAGCACGGTGTAGGTGCCCGTTTCGTTCACCACGAAGCTGTCTGAGAAGAGCGTTCCTCCGCTGGCCCCGAGCGGCGACGACAGTCCCGTGGGAGAGCGCAGCGTGTAATCGCTGACGACCGCGGTCTGGATCGTGAGCGCGATGCGCTCGCCGGCCACTGCGGCGAAGCTGAAGCTGCCGTTCTGTCCAGGGTCGGTGATCGCGATCTGCACCGGCGCGCCATCGAGGGACGCGGTCGTGGCGGGATCGTTGCCCACGGACCACAAGGTGATGCCGTAGTCTCCCGTGAGGGTCGCCCCCGTGCTGCTTGGCTCGATCACGACCAGATGGGGACCTCGCGCCGTGAGCGCCACGTCGTCGAGCAGCGTGCTGCTGCAGCGATTGCCACCGCTGTACACGGGGCCTGTCCCGTTCGGTCCGTAGATGTACGTGCGCACGCAGTCGGTGTGGTTGACCTGCAGGGTGATGCGGTTGAACTCGTCGGCGCACACCCAAAACGCGCCGCACGGCTGCCCATCGAGCGCGACCGTGGCCGTGCCGCCATTGGGGATGAGATCGGCGCTGCAGGCGCTCGGGTCGTCGAGCCAGATCGGAGTGTCGCAGACGATGGGCGTGGGGATGGCCGCGTCGAGCTCGACCCCGGCATCTGCGGAGGACGACGTGCCTGAGTCAGAGGTCGAACCACCATCTTTGGGTTGCGTCCCTGCATCGTCGACGCCGCCGTCGAGCATGACTTCGCCCGCGTCGCGCACGTTGCCCGCGTCGCGCACGTTGCCCGCGTCGCTCACGTTGCCCGCGTCGCTCACGTTACCTGCGTCGCTCACGTTGCCCGCGTCCATGTCGGGCCCCATGTTGTCCGAGCCGCGTGCGGGCGTCGCCGCTTCGAAACGCAGCGGGTCCAGGGTGATGTCGCCGAGATCGAGGCAGGCCTCGGAGCCGCAGCTGCCTGCCTCAGCGCTCGTCGTGACCGCTTGCTCACGCCCGTTGAAGCTCTCGAGGGCGCTCAGCACGCGCAGCAAATACGGCGCTTCCGCGAGGGTTTCGAGGCAGAAGCGACCGTCTGCGCCCGACGTCACTTGGGACAGCGCGAGTCGCTGCTGTGCCACGAGCTCGACGCTCGCACTCGCGGCCGGGCGCATGCGCGCATCGACGACGCGACCGGTCACGCAGCTAGTCTTTTCGAACGCGCGCGCCGCGCACCAGAAGCTGAACTCGGACGCCATCAGCACCGCGTCATCGCCCGACACGGCACCCTCGCCCTTCTTGCGGAAGTGCCCCTTTTGCTCGTCGAAGTGATAGCTCGAGACAGGCTCGCCTTCCTTGAGGCCGTGCCCCTTCTGCATCGGGACACGCATCTCGGTTTCGGGACCGACGTACTCGAGGCGCTCCTTGTCCTTGTAGAACCGCACGTCGACGAGGCCGAAGCCCTCGAGCTTTTCGTTCTTGCCGCCGTCGTCGCGCGCTCGCATGCCACCGGGCGCGGCGCCCATCTTGTCAGGCTCGTTGACCACCGCGTAGCGCACCTCTGCTTCGCCCGTGACCTTCTTGCCGTCCTTCGTGCGCAGGGAGTCGCCGGGTACTTGGAGCGCAAAGCCCTCGTCGCCCTTCACGGCACCGCCCTTCTCTGCATCGGCGAGAGCCAGCGAGATCAGCGGCACGACCTCGAGGGCCGCGCTCACGCTGCTGTTTTCGATCACCTGCAGTGAGAGTTGAGCGCGCGTGTAGTAGTCGCTCTCCACCGCGAGAAGCACGTCGTCGCCGACCGGCGCATCGAGCACGAAGATGCCGAGCTCGTCCGTGCGCGTGGTGACACCACCTGCGGAGACGCTGACACCGCCGAGTCCCGCGCCGTCTGCGAGCTGCACGCGGCCCTGCACGCGGCCGAGGGGGCTGGTCGGACGGGCGGCATCGGCTGCGCTTGCCGCATCGCTGGGCGTCGCTGCGTCCGTGGCGGCATCGCGCGCCAGCTTCGACACGCTACTTTCGTCGCAGGCCGCGCACCACAACACCCATGACACACACCACGCGAGAGCCCCTCGCGTTCGCCCCAGTCGTCCCATGCGAATGTCCCCCCGGGATCTGTCCTAACACGGGGGCCAAAAAATGGGGACCCTGGGATGGCCTTCAATCGCCGCCGCGTCCCAGGTAGCGCACCTGGATGCTCATCGACATGTCTTTGTCGCCGAGCTGGAACTTCGACTTGTCGAACTTCGGAAAGCCGTCGGGATTTTTGCTCATGCCGACGCCCTCCTTCGGTGGGCCAAAGCCGAGCCACTGCTTGAGCTTGCCGTTCTTGTCCTCGTCGTGGAGCACGCCGATGGCGTAAGCGCCGGGCGAAAGCCCTTCGACGACCACCGTCATCTTCGGCCCGGTGATGGGGCGCTTGATCGTCTTCAGGGCTTCGTCGAGCTCGAGGAAAGAGTCGCTGTCTTTGTAGACCGAGATGATGGCCTGGCCCTCTTGGCCCTTGAAGCCCTGGATTTGCACGGTGATCTTGCCGCCAGGGGCCTGGGCGTCCGCGGCGGTGAACGTGAGCAGGATGGCGCATGCTGCCCACAGGCCTTGCTTCAATAAGCTCATGATCTCTTCCTCCGTTATACTGACCGGCATAACCCAAAACGTTCAGCAAGGCGAGGCCCGCCGTCCGTGTGGCAGGATCCCCACATGGCCAAGATGACCCTCACCCACATCGCGCTGCACGTGCGCGACCTCGACCGCAGCGTGGCGTTCTACGCGCGTCACGTCGGCCTACACGTGGTTCACCGGCGCCAGGACGAGAGCACGCGCCACGGCGTGGTGTGGATGGCGGAGCCGGGGCGCGAGCACACGTTCATCCTCGTGTTCATCTCGGGCGGCCCGACGCGGCGCACCGAAGGTGTCGACTACAGTCACCTCGGCTTTGCGCTCGAGAGCCGAGAGGCGGTGGATGCCGCCGCAGAGCGTGGCCGTCTCGAAGGGTGCCTCGTGTGGCCGCCCCGCGAGGAGCCCTATCCCGTCGGCTATTACTGCGGCCTCGCCGATCCCGACGGCACGTTCGTCGAGCTTTCCTACGGGCAGCCGCTCGGGCCGGGTGCCGAGGCACTCGACGAGGAGCGCGTGGGTCGCGTCGGCTACGAGCGCTGAACGGCTGCGGCAGCGCTCGCCGTCGCGGGTAAAGGCGCGGCATCGCGTGCGGCCTGCTCTTTTCGTCGCACCACACGCTCGATCAGAAACAGCAGCATCGGCAAGAAGAGCGCCAACGTGCCCGAGAAAGCCGCCACGTGCTCCATGCGCGCAAGCGATCCGTCCGCGCGCTCCACGAGCACCGCAGACGCCACGATGGCTCCTGCTGCGGAAGAGATGTGCTGCACGGCCGACTGCGACGACATGAAGCGCGCACGCTCGTGCGGCTCGGGCACGCGGCTCGTGAGGGCCTGCATCGGGATCATGCGAAAGGTGCCGGTGACCATGAAGCTCACGAAGAGCACCATCACGGGCAGCCACAGCTGCGGGCGAATGAAGCCGGCGTAGAGCGTGGCCAAGTAGAGCAGCGTGCCTACGGCCGCGACGCGTGTCGGGCCGATGCGATCGGCGAGTCGTCCCGAGAGGCGCATCGTCGCAAAGCTGAGGGCGCCGCCCACCATGTACAAAAGACCGAGGTCTGCGCGCGGATAGCCGCGGTTGAACTGCCAGTAGGCCGACAGATTCGGGATGATGGCGAAGTTGCCGACCATCGCCACAGCCACGGCCGCCATGGAGAGGAGCACGACCGGGCGCGACAAGAGCTCGCGGGTGGCGATCGGCACGTGGGTGACCTGAAGGTGGCGCGTCATCGGTGGCATCAAGAAAACCGACGCCGTCGCCACGACTGCGCCGAGTGCGCCCACCGCGAAGAAGGGCATCTGCCAACCACCGAGCCGCGACAGCTCGAGCCCTGCCGGCACGCCGAGCACCGAGGCGACCGAAAAGGCCCCCATCACGGTGCCCATGGCGCGGCCGCGACGCGCGACGGGTACGGCGTCGGCGATGATCGCCAGCGCGAGCGATGTGGCCGGCCCCCCGAAAGCACCCGCGACCACGCGTGCGAGCAACAGGCTCGAAAGCCCCGTGGCAAAGCCCCCCGCGATCGTGCCCACCACCAGCCCGAACAGCGCCACGGCCAACGCCTTTCGTCGATCGAAGCGATCGAGAAAGCTCGCACCGATGAGGCCGGTCACGGCTGCGGCGGCGGTGTAACTGCCACCGACGAGACCGAGCTCGGAGTTTTGGATGCCCAGGGCTTGCGCGAAGTCTGGCCCGAGCGGCATGACCATCATGAAGTCGAGGACATTCACGAACTGAACGGCCGCGATCAGAAGCAGGAGCCGACCTTCACTCACCACCGCTTGCGACATCTCTCTCCGGTGCGTCGCAAGCGAAAGGCTCGTGCAGGCGACGCCCGAGGCATATCACGTGCGAGGCGGGCTTCCCACCTCCACCTCCGCCTCGATCTTGCCCCCTGCGTCGCGCTCGCCCGCGGTTTCGACCCCAAAGTGGATGGCCGTTACCATCTCGCGCGCTTCGGTGCCGAACACCCACAGCGTGCTGTCGTCCTCGCGCAGGAGCAGGCGCGAGTCGTCAGGCGTGATGTTGAGGGCCCTGGGCGAAAACGGAATGGCGACGCTGCTCACGAGCCGCTCCTGAAGCGATAGCTCGTACAGGCCGCGATCGAGCATGAAGATGCGCGTCGAGTCTTGGGTGACGACGTAGTTGTCGAGCCGCACGTCCGGACCATTCACGAGCTCGGCGCTGCGCGTGATGGGATCGATGACACGCAATCGTCCGGTGTCGCTGAAGAAGGTCGAGTCGACGAGCAGCAGCTTGCCGTCGGGGGTGAGCGTGTAGCGCGGCAAATCGTCGCCGAGCGGCATCGTCTCGAAGCTGAGGTCACGCGTGTCGATGAACATCAGGTGATAACGCGTCTCCTCCGAAGTCGGAATGGGCTGCCCCTTCTCGAAGAGCGTCCGGTCGAGGTTGTCCGCATCGACGAATGCCACCGCCAGATCGCCCTGCGGAGAGAGCGCCACCGGGCCAAACCCGGGCAGATTGCGCACGAAGGTGCCCGTCTCGAGATCGATGACCGACACGGGATCGTGGGCCTCGCTGCTCTCGGGCGGAACGCACGTGGTGGGCCCCATCAGGGCGTACTTACCGTCGCGCGTCACGATCAGCTCGTCCGCGCAGTTCGGCACCTTCACCTCGCTGCGGAGCTTTCCATCGATCGAGACGATGAGCACGGGCGCCTCGGGAACGCGATCGGTCCAGGTGTGCTCGCTGGTGATGATCAGCGTGCCCTCTTGATGCACGTCCACGTCGACGACGGCTGCCGCGGGCATCTCGTGCATGATCTGCTCGCCGCCCGCATCGAGCACCTTGACCCCGTTTGCAGAGGTCACGACGACGTGCAGACCGTCGGGCGTGACGTCGATCCAGGGAAACTCCTTCTCCCCGAACCCGTCACCGAACCGGACCCACTGCTTGGCGAAGACGGGCTTTTTCCAAGCGACCTTGCTCGAGCCGAGGTCGTAGCGCACCACGTCGCCGTCCCAGGTCGCGGCGTACACCGTGCGTCCATCGGGGGAGAAGGCCACGCGAATCGCGTTGTCGAGCGGCGCGACGTGCGTCACCTCGGCGGTGTGAAGGTCCGCGCGATGAATGCCACCTTCGCCCTTGGTCAGGAGGTAGCTGCCACTCGGATCGATCGCGATCTCGCCGAACGAGAGGTCGATGCCGACGTCGCCATTGCCAGGGGCGCGTTGGTTCTCGTTGAGCCCGCCGTCGATGGGCACACACGAGACGGTCAGAGAAAGCGTGACTCCCGCGCACAGGGCAGACAGGGAGTGAATCGGACTTCGCGCGAGCAAGGACATGGCAAGCAGCTCCTCGGTGTGAGTGGGTTCACGACTGCCCACAGCAACCGAGATGCCAGCGCAAAATCCGTCACGATCTCTTGAAGCGGACGCATGCTGGGGCGTCCAAGGGCCTTCGCGCTATGGCATCCGTGTCCGAGCCCAAGCCTTGGGCTCGTCTGACATCGGTGTCGCGCTGGGCG
>CAYNOM010000130.1:0-1572 GCA_964398415.1 uncultured Polyangiales bacterium
TCTGCCGCTTTCTGCACGGTAAGGTGTTCACGGTCGCGAGTGCCCTCGCGAGCTTCCGCGCGGCGGAGGAGAGCCCCGAGGATTTGAAGCTCGTCCATCCGTGGGTGCGCGGGCGGCTCGATGCAGAGACGGGGCGGCGCCAGCTCTATGTGCGCCGCAGTGGGGAGCGCATCCCGTTGGCGGAGGAGCTCCGCTCGGGGGTCGGGCGCCGCGACGACGTCGGGGAGTTCAGGCCCCGCGGCGATCCGGCCGCGAGCGGGGTTCTGTACCCGCCGTTCCACGGTCTGTGTCGCAGTGTTCTGAGCGCCATCACGTGAAACCGGCTGATTTCAAGTGCCGATAACGACACGTGAAAAGGCGACGCACACACGATCGCCCCAACACCTACTTGCCAGCGGATCCTCGAACCCGTAGGACTATAGCCACTCCAATGGCAGCCTCGCTCTCATTGGCCCGGTGGCTCATCAGCCACCACGTGGGGCCAGTCACTCACCTCAAGCTGCAGAAGCTCGCCTTCTACAGCTACGGGGCGGCGCTCGCCTTTGACCAGCACGCTGAGCTCGGGCCGATCGTGTTCGAAGCATGGGAGCACGGCCCGGTGAATCGCCAGATCTGGAGCGAGTACCGCGGCGCCGGGCGCGAGCCCCTGGCAAAGCCGGCCGAGGTGCCGAGCTACAGCGCGAGCCTGACGCAGACGCTGAACGACGTGCTCGTCGTGTACGGATCGATGAGCGCGTGGGCGCTTCGGAACGAGTCGCACCACGAAGCTCCGTGGGAGGACGCGTACCAGCAGGGCAAGTCGGGTACGGTCATCGATCAAGCCAAGCTGCGCGCGCACTTCGTCGAGAAGCTCCGTCCGGGCGCCGTCAAGATTCCTGGCGAGCTCTTGCGGTCGTGGAGCTACGCGGTGGATCGCATCCCGGTTCAGGGCTTCGCCAGCCTGCACGATCTCGCCGAGAAGCTCCGCGCCGCATGAGCCGCTGGTGCCGAGGCTGCCCGTCGTCTCGACAACAGGTCTCGCCAGCGCTCCGCACCTGCAAGCCGTTTAGGCTGTGCCTCGAGGTCGACATCGCCCTCGTGCATCGATACCCCGGACGCGCGCTGGATGACTACCGCGAGATGGCTCGCGAGATCGAGCTCGGCTATCTGCGGGCGGCGAGCCTCGCTCGCGGCCCATTCCCGACGAGTGGCGAGGAGCTGCTCGACGCCGCCATCATGATCCACGAGACGATCTTTCGGACCGGCGATCCCCATATCGCCGGGCGCCTTCGAACGCGCGACGTCTACTTCGGCACCGGCGCAAACCAGATGACAGGCGTTCGTCCGATGGAGATTGAGCGGCGCTTCGGCACGATGCGGGTGGAGCAGCCGCCTCTGGCCGAGCGCGCCGCGCTTGCAGGGTGGGGAGCGCGACTTCTTCACCGGTTCTTTGAGATCCATCCCTTCGAGGATGGAAACGGTCGCGTGGCTCGCCGGTTGCTCGAATGGGGCGTCGAGATCGGACAGCGGTGGGCGCTCGTGGGTCACGCCCGGAACTCATCTCGCGAGGTTCGCCGGTACGTGCAGGCCCTC
>CAYNOM010000130.1:1582-2205 GCA_964398415.1 uncultured Polyangiales bacterium
CGAATACGCGCACCGTCACGCGCCACACAGCGACAATCCGAAGGCGAAGCCCTTTGCCAATCACCTGCGCTACCTGACGCGATGGCTCGAGGCACGGATGGTTGAGCTCAACCTCGACGAGGCGAGCGAGCCTCCCGACGCGCTGTAGCTCCCGCAGCTCAACGCCATTCAACCAACACGCTCTCGGCTCTTCAACCAAGGCACGTACGTGCCGCTGGAGGGACTTTGATGCTTTCGTGTTCTGACATGTGTCCGAGCTCGGGCGCGGCGAACGAGTCACAGTCGACGACCTTCGGGGCGTACATTCGCAACGTGCGGCAGCGGGCAGGTCTCCGACTGCGCGACCTCGCTGAGCAGCTCTCGGTGACGGTAGGCTACTGCGCGCATGTCGAGCTCGGCTCGCGGGCGCCGTTTGACGAAACGCGCTGGGCGCCCTTGGTCGCACTGGGGGCCGATCCGCGAGTCCTGCGCAACCTAGCTCGCGAGTTCGCCGAAGGCCGACACCTGCAGCGGCGTCCGCGGATCCACTTGCTGCGGGGCCAAAACCCGCCGGGCCATCCTGGCAGCTCCAGCTGGGATGACCTCCCGTGGGAGAGCGACGACTGGTGCTGGTACGTCGCCGC
>CAYNOM010000130.1:2215-12162 GCA_964398415.1 uncultured Polyangiales bacterium
TGGCTCGGCCGCCCGCGCGCGACGAGCGAGCTCGCGTGCCCCCAGGTCATCCGGGAAGCGCGAGCTGGGAGGAGCTTCCGTGGGAAGACGACGACTGGAGCTGGTACGTCGTCGCTCATCACCCGGACGGCCTCACCACCGAGCAAGTTGGCGACGTGATGGGCATCAGCGCCGAGCGGGTGCGGCAGATCGAGGCCCAGGCCTTGGCAAAGCTGCGGGAGCGGCTCGAGGGCCCAGCTTGGGGAGGACCGCGTCCGGACTCCTTGGGAGCCTGTGCCTCGCGGTGCCACAAAGCACCGCCCGCGTCAGTGAAGGGGTGATTCCCTGCGGTCTCTGCTAACGCAGCAGAACACGACCTGCTATCTCCCAGCATGCAGCGAGTGCCCCTCCCCCTCCTGCCCCTCGGACTTATTGTCGCGTGTGGGGCCGAACCAGCTACACCGGCCATTCAGGATGGTGGCTCAACTACTGTGGACGCGTCGACCGTGGCTGATGTCGACAGCGTCGTCGGCGACTACCACGTGATTACCGACCCTTCCAAGGAATCGAAGGATGGTGGCTCGGCCCCTTCGGCCGCGGAACATGACGCGTCGGCGACGGGCGCCCAATCGCCAGTTGCTGCGCAGGACGGCATCCCCGAGCAAGCCGGCATCGTTGTGAAGATGGTTGCACCGAGCATCTGCAAGTCGACTACCGACCGCAACCGACTCTTCTCGTGCAGCGTCGAACCGCGCACGCTGACGCTCACCGCGCCGACAGAAGCGGGGCCGTACCGCACGCGTGTCACCTTCAAGACGCTTGGCGACTGCACGACCCAGTTCCCTTTCATTGCGCGCTTCTCGGCGGACAAGCTCGATCCGGTCAGGATCCAATTCTTGGTGAACGACGTAGACTTCTTGCGAACGACCGATCACTCGGTGATCGAGAGCCTTTCGATCGAGAATGGCTCCGGCTACGCGGGCAAGGAATCGTACGACGGCAGCTGCCGCGCCTGGTTTGTGGTGGAGCCCAATCTCTCGTTCGACGAGTAGGGGCGTGCGCTGATAGCAACTATCGCGAGTTGCTATCAGCGACTGACGACGCGGATCGGGCGTGCCTGAGATCAGCACCCTTCGCTAGCCGACAGCAGGCCCGCAACTGTGGGACCACAAACTCCGGCTCAACGAATGCGACGCTGCCTTGTTCCCCAAGACCTTGGTACAGCGACGATTCGATTCGCAGGTATGCTGTCTGACCCGGTTCGAGATCAACCTGCATCCTCATGTCGCGTGGCCCGGCTCCCCATGGGAAGTCTATTTCCAGGGAGATGACCCCGGCTGGGAGGTACGCATACGCGTAGCTGTTGTTGGGCAGAGTTACGTACGGCACGCCTCCGATCTTGATGGTCGGCTGCGTGCCACCTATGCAGAACACGTACAACAGGGCAGAGTCGCCCGGCTCCGCTGCTGGTGCAAACGCGGGGGCGTTGGATGGCAGCGTCGCGCCGCAGCCGGAACTGACCAGCATCACAACACCGAGGACTGCCGCCAAGCAGTGGCCTTGCGCGCGTCTGGTCGTTCTTGCGATTGCCTGAAGCGGGGATAGTAAAACCACCCTCCCAGCTTAGCCTGCCGATCAGTCCGAGTCCTGAACTCCTTGCGTGTTTGCACGTGGTCCACTCCACTCCGAGAATTCCCGTGGAAGAGCATGCTGTAGACCTGACCACCAGATAGCCAAGCGACTTCCGAAGAATACGAAGGCCTCGACTTGGACAACCCTCAGTTTCGTGTTCTGATTCCTCCGTCGCCAGCGCGCTCTACCCGCCGCGCCCAACGCGACCAAGGACATCCAGTTGCCCCTCGCCGCCGTCGCACGTGCGCACGCCGCTCTGGAGCGCGTGCAGCCGCTCGAGAAGACGATCTTCGCGTCTCCGGCCGGAAAGAAGCGGCTCGCGAAGCGACTCGTCGGCATGCTCCCTGCGCACCGCACGTACGTCGAGCCCTTCGCCGGCTCGGCTGCAGTGCTCTTCGCGAAGGATGCGGCCGAGGTCGAGGTGCTCAACGACGCCGATCCGGAGATTGGCGAGGCCTATCGGATCTTGAAGCGCCTCACTCCTCAGGATGTTCAGCGCCTCGGTAAGATGGACTGGTGCGGCGACAAGGCCACGTACGACCGGCTTCGCAAGAGCAACCCCACGAGCGACGTCGCGAAGCTGCACAAGTTCCTCTACGTCTCGCACTTCAGCTACGGCAAGATGCGCGGCAAGAGCTTCAGCCCGACGCAGCAAGGCGTCGAGGCGCAGATGCCCGCGCGGCTCGACAAGCACCTGTCGCGGCTCAAGAACGTGCGCGTCTTCAGCGGCGACTACGAGCCCGTGGTGCGCAAGTTCGACAGCAAGGACACCGTCTTCTTTCTCGACCCTCCGTACACCGGCTACGACGTCAACGTCGGCGAGAAGCGATTTGACGAGCAGCGCTTCTTCAAGACGCTGAAGTCGCTCAAGGGGAAGTTCCTCATCACGTACGGCATCCGCGGTGAGCTTCCGAAGCTCGTCAAGGACGCGGGCTTCGTGGTGAAGCAGATTCGGGTGCCTCGCACCATCGCGTCGATGCGGGGCGTGGGTGGGCCGAGCGTGCTCACCCAACTCTTGGTGTCGAACTACGACATCGCGCACAAGGCCGACGGACCCGATGCCGATGGCGTGGAGATCGTCGATTGGACTCCCAGTGGGCCGGTCGCGCACAAGGACGGATTCACGACAACGTCTACCCTGATCAAGGGCATCGACCCCGGTGACGAGCGCTTTGTGCTTGGAGTCGTGCTCGAGCCTGAGGTGGTCGACGCACAGGGTGACATCTACTCGGCCGAGGAGATCCGCGGCGCAGCCCATCGCTTCATGGAGGACTTCCAGGGCCTTGGGCTTCAGCACCGCGAGCGCGTCAACGGAGACGTGAAGATTCTCGAGAGCTACCTGGCACCGGACGACCTGAGCATCGGGGGCACTACGATCAAGAAGGGCACGTGGCTCTTCGGCGTGCGCGTGTTGTCCGACGAGCTGTGGGGCATGGTGAAGGACGGCGCGCTGAGCGGCTTCAGCATCGGCGGCACCGCGCGTCGCGCGCCTGAAAACGCCGCATAGCGACTCGCCACTCGCGAGAGCAGGAGCGTGCATGGCCAAGGCCGAAGGCCAGGTTCATCGCCTGGTCGACATGGAAGTTCAAGAAGTGAGTCTGGTGGACCGCGCGGCCAACAAGCGCCGGTTTCTCATCGTCAAACGGAGTGAGGGCATGGGCGACAAGGCCACGAGCGATACGGCAGACAGCCAAGGAGATGCCGACCCACAGGTCGACACAGACGAAGGCGACGCAGGTGACGACGTCGCGGGCGATGACGACACCGCCGGCGCTGTCGCGGTAGCCTGCGATGCCCTCGAAGGGCTCACACGGGCCGTGGAGCAGCTTCAGGCAGGCGCAGGACGCGGCAAGGTAGTCGGCGACGTGGTGCAGGAGCTGCGCGCTGCCGCCGACCTCCTCCAAGAACAGATCGGCGGTGCCCCTTCGCCCGAGGCGCCTGCGCCTGCGCCGGCACGCGCGGACGCCCTCGTCGCGGCCGTCGGCGAGCTCGTCTCGGAGCTACGCGCTTCGCGCAAGGCGGCCAAGGTCCCCGTCAACGCCGACGAGGACGAGGACGATGCGCCCGAGGGCAGCAAACCCAAGGGCAAGGCCAAGAAGGCGGATGAACCCGAAGCGCCTGCCGCGGGGCTCGCTGCCATCCACGGCGAGCTGAAGAAGATCAGCTCCCACGTGGAGCAACAGACGCGTCGCATCGACCGGCTCGAAAAGCGCGCGGGCGTGCCGAGCAGTCAGCCCGCGGGCGAGCGAGCGGGCCGTGCCCCGGCGAGCGTGTCGGACGACGTGTCGTGGCCGCTCGATCTCAACAGTCCCCCCAGGTGCTGAGGGCCTCTCGCCCCGCAAAGGAGTTGAACGATGGCCCATCTGTCCAATCGCAGCATTCTGGAGAAGGCCGACCTCGCGCTGAGCGACCTCGTCCAGGGCGGCGGCATTCTCAAGCCCGCCCAGGCGCAGGCCTTCCTCGAGATGGTCACCAAGCAGTCGACCCTGCTCAAGCAGGTGACGGCCGTGCCCATGAAGG
Source organism: uncultured Polyangiales bacterium (assembly GCA_964398415.1). GTDB lineage: Bacteria > Myxococcota_A > Polyangia > Polyangiales > DASUME01 > DASUME01. The sequence goes on from CAYNOM010000130.1 coordinate 6,347, forward strand.
CGCCCAAGCAGGAGATCCCTTTCATCGGCTTTCGTGACCGCATCCTGCGCCCTCGTCAGGAGGGCGTCGTGCTCACGCAGGCGCAACGCTCGCGACCGAGCCTCAGCATGGTGGAGCTCGACGCGAAGGCGTTCATCGGCGAGGTGCATCTCTCCGACGAGCAGCTCGAGGACAACCTCGAGGGCGACAACCTGCGTCAGACGGTGCTGCGGCTGATCGCTGCGCGCGTCGCGACCGACATGGAGGAGATCGCGATCAACGGCGACACCACGAGCGCCGATCCGACGCTGGCCATGCTCGACGGCATCCTGGTGCAGGCGCGAAGCCACGTAGTGGATGCGGCCGGTGCCGCGATCGACTCCAACATCCTGCACGACCTCTTGCGCGTCCTGCCTCAAGAGTACCGGCGCAACAAGACCGAGATGCGCTTCTACACCGGCTCCGACGCCGAGCTGCGCTATCGGCGCACGCTCGCGGAGCGACTCACGAACGTGGGCGACCGCTTCCTCGAGGGCAACACGCCCATCACGTTCAGCGGCGTTCCGCTCGAGGAGGTACCACTGTTCGCGGAGAACACGGGACCTACCAACAACCTCACCACGGTGCTGCTCACACACCCCAAGAACCTGCATCTGGGGATCTGGCGCGACGTGAAGATCGAGTGGGCACGCGACATCCGACAGCAGGTGCTGCAGATCGTGGTCAGTCTGCGCTTCGACATCCGAATTGCAGATGAAAATGGCGTGAGCAAAGCCATTCGGGTGGCCGCATGATGGAGAGAGGTGAAGCCGTGGCTGAGACCTTACTGTGCGTTCGGCTCAAGCCCCACGTCCCACGAGCCGGCCAGGTGCTGCGCCACTACTGCTACCGCGGCATCCTGTTCAGGGCGGGCGCGGGTTGGTCGAAGGTGAGCGAAGGCGTGGCTGCGCATCTGCGCGGCGTGCGACAACAGGAGCGCGACCCGTACTCGCCGCTCGCGTTCGACGTGTGCAGCGAGAGCGAGGCGCGGGCGCTCGATGCCAAGGACGCCGAGCTCAGCGCCGAGGTCGTGCCCGTCGAGCGCGCGAGGAGGCAAGTGGCGCGTGACGAGCCGGCTCCCGCAGGCTCGGAGCCGGTCGCCCCTACGGCGTCACTCACCGAGCCGTCCAAGGATCGACCCTCCGCCCGCGCCAAGCACTGACGGACCTCCATGTACGCGAGTGCGCAAGACCTCCGCGATGAGGGCGTGACGAGCGCCGAGGCATCGGATGCACGACTCATCGCCCTCATCGCGGAGGCGACTGAGATGATCGATGTGCTGACAGGGTGGTTCTTCGAGCCCCGCGTCAAGACGGTGCGCCTCGATGGACGCGGGCGACGCATGCTCGAGCTTCCTTGGCCGCCCATCGTGTTGGAACGCATCGTCGTCGACGACGTGAACATCTCGCTCGACGAGGTTCGCTGGGTCGGAGCGCCGGTGCAGCCGGGCTTCAGCGCTGCGCACCTCGAGCTTGCCTCGGGCGTCTTTCCCCGCGGCGAGCGCAACGTCGAGCTCGCCGGGACCTGGGGCTACACAGAGCCCGACGGGACAGCGCTCGGCCGCACGCCTCTCGCGATTGCTCGCGCCTGCATGCTGCTCGTCATGCGCACGCTGCCACGGCTCTCCGAGCGCGATGCGCTCCACGATGCGCGCAGCGGGTGGCGCGTGGTCGAAGAGCGGACTCGCGATCAATCCTACTCGCTCAGCAAGCCGACGAGCCGAGCCACCATGACGGGAGACCCGGAGGTCGACTTGATCCTCGCCCGCTACGCGCGTCCCCCCATGCTCGGGGCGGCGTAGGTGCGAGGCCGTTTGATCTGCCCGTTTCTGGCCGAGCTGTGGAGAGTCGACCGGCGTGCAGTTGCTTCCTCCTCCGACATTTGGATGGACCCGGACTTTCGCGAGCCCATCGCGATGGACCTCGACGGCGATGGCATCGGCGAGGTGGTGCGCAGGGAGCTGCCCGCGGTGCTCGTTCCCTGCCAGGTGGAGCCGGAGACGTTTGAGCAGCTGCGCATGACGCCCTCAGGCCGCGCGCCACGCACGTCGCTGGACCTGGTCATGCACTTCCGAGATCTAGAGCGCCTCGGGCTCGTGCACGCAGATGGCAACGCCGTCATCGACACGGGAGACCGACTGGGCGCGCTCTTCACGACCTCGGGAGAGCGGGTGCTGACGGCGCGGCAGGGCCTGTTTGTGACCGAGGCGCGACCTCGCGGCTTTGGTCTCGGCCGACACACCGCGCGGCGAAACCTGCTGCTCGTGACGTTTTCAGACCGCGCGCTCGGCGCGGCATAGGGGGATGAATGAGAGGGATGGGGCTATGGCTCGCGCTCGTGCTCGCGGGCTGTGAGCACGGCGATTGCGCAACGGGGACGACCCGGTGCGGGGAAGGTCGCGTGGAGGTCTGCGATGGTGACGGCCGTTGGTCTGCCATCGCGGACTGTCGTGAGGTGAGCGCGCAGCAACAGGCTCCCTGGGCGTGCTGCGCCGTGCCGCGCGCCGAGGATGGAGGCACGCCCGTGCACGCGTGCTTGCCGCAGCAAGAGTGTGAAGGAGCAAAGTGATGGCGAAGCAAGTGGAGCCCACCCCCGAGGACGTCCAGGGCCTGTGGGCGTTCATGACGAAGACGTTCGGCACGCGCGTGGTCCAGAAGGCGGACGCTGGGGCGATGCGCGTCGTGAGCGCCGCACTCGGCGCCATGGGCATCGTCAACGCACGCGACTTCATGACGCGCTTCGCCACGACTATCGGGCGCACGATCTACGTGCCGTTCGTGCCTGGCTCCGAGGCGACGGGCTGGCACCTGTGGCAGCAGATGCTGACGTGCGCGCATGAGCATCAACACGTGGTGCAGCTCGACCGTGATGGTAAGGTTCGGTTCGGCTTCGAGTACCTGCGCAAGAAGGCCGCGCGAGCACGCTACGAGGCAGAGGCGAGGACCACCGAGGTCGAGCTTCACTTCTGGCGCTTTGGCACCATTCCGAATCTCGAGAGACTCGTGGAGGGCCTCTCGAGCTACGCGCTGCGACCTGCGGACATCACGGCCGCGCTGTCTACGCTGCGCTCCAATGCCGAGGCCATTCGTCGTGGTGCGGTGCTCACGCAGGCAGGCCACGCGGCGATCTCGTGGCTGGAGGAGCACGCGCGGCACTTGAAGAGCACGGCTCGGGCATAGCGCGATGTCAGTTCGCCGCACGGGAGACTGGCAGCGCGCCGCGCTCCTCTTGAAGGCCGCGCCGAAGCACCTCGAGCGAGCGACCGGGCTCGCCTTGCGCCAAGAGGCGGAGCGCCTGCGCAGCGAGGTCGTCGAGGGTCTCACGCGGCAGGCACCTGGTGGAAAGCCCCTGTCTCCTCTGAGCGCCTTCACCCTGGCCAAGCGGCGCCTCGGCAAGTTCTCGGGCACGAAGGCTCTCTTGCGCCATGCAGATCTGCGCAACGCGATCACCGCGCTGGTTCGACGAGGCGAGGCGTTCGTGGGTGTTCCGCGCAAGGCGCGCGGACGAGATGGCGCTCAGCTCGCCGATGTGGCGAAGCTGAACGAGTTTGGCGGCGATCCCATCGTCATCCCGATCACGCCGAAGATGCGGCGCTTTCTGTTCGTGCTGCGTCGTGAGGTGAGCGGCGGCGACTCGAACACCCAGGGCAGCGGGGCGCAGGGGTCGGGAGTGATCGTCACGCGAATTCCGGCGCGCCCCTTTCTGAGACCGGTGTTCGAGAACTTTCAGAAGGAAGCCTCGCGGCGCTTTCTCGGCCGCGTGGCCAAGCACTTGAATCTGGGTGGATAGATCATGGCTGCTCCTACGCTCACTCGCCTGTCTCAGGATCGGGGCCCGACCTCGGGCGGCGACCTCGTGCGCCTCAGCGGCACAAACCTCAGCCCACGGCTCGCGGTGTGGTTCGGCGGCGCCGAGGCCAAGGTGCTGCGTGTCGTCAGCTTGGAGGGCGGCACGTTCGCCGACGTGCGCACGCCTGCCCATACCCCTGCGCTCGTCGACGTCGTGGCCTGGAACCTCGATCAGGAGGGCCTGCCGATCGCGGCGGAGCGTGCCGCTCTCGCCCAAGCCTACCGCTTTCTGCGCACGCCCCTCACCACCGAGGCAACGCTGACCCGGTTGGTGCGCGCCATGCTGCAGGCGCTCAAGCGGGACGTGCTCGAGAACACGTTGATCACCGCCGCGGTCGACTACCAAGAGCCCTTGGATGACGACGAAGGCGCGGTCGTCGTGGCTCGCTTTCCCTCGCTCGTCCTGTCTGGACCCGTGGTGAGCGAGAATCGCCGCTACAGCTCGGTGCAGCCGAAGGAAGAGCTGGTGTTCAGCGCTGAGGGGCCCGAGGTGCGAAAGCGGCGTCCTCCCTTCACTGCGGACCTGAGCTTCACGATCACAGGCGCGAGCGCGAGTACGCAGGAGCTCCTCAACCTGATGGGCTCGGTGGCCACGTTCATTCACCGCACGCGGTGGCTGACTGTGCCGCGAGACCCCGCAGACCGAGCCGAAGAGCCCGTGCGCTGGGAGCTTCACGCCGACGGTGCGATGCGCACGAATCTGTCGTCCCGTGATGGCGCACGCGTGTTCACGGCGGGTGTCGTAGTGCGCGGCGTCGACCTCGACGAGGGGCTACCACTCGAGCTCACGCAGAAGGTCGAACGAACGGACGTCGCCGCGCGGCCCCTCCGCGTGGAGCCGGCCGCATGAGCGTCGCGATCACGAACCTGCGCCGACGCATGCTGACCTTGCTCGTGCCGCAGGGCACCCAGCTCTGGGCCGTGCGCATTGCCGCGCTGCAACGTGTGGGGGCGCTGCCCGATGAGGTGATGGAGCTCGCCATGGTGCGCGAGGGGGTGCGCTTGGGAGAGCTGGACGTGCGTCGCGAGCCCGACCTGATGGCCGACCCTGTGCCGAGCAAGAAGGGCAGGCGCGCCCGTGGCTGAGCTGCTCTCGAGTAAGGTCGTGGTGGTCGAGGAGCCGCCGCAGGTACGAGGCATCCCGTCGTTGTCGACGAGCGTCGCGGGCGCGGTCGGCATCACGGAGCGCGGGCCGATGGGGCACGCGGTGCTGTGCACGTCCTTTGCCCGCTTCGCCGAGGTGTTCGGCGGGTTCACGGCCGACTCGGACCTCGCGCTTGCCACGGCTGGCTTCTTCGGCGAAGGCGGCTCGCAGCTCTGGGTCGTGCGCACCGCGCACTACGAGCGGCCCTTGGAGCCCCAGAGCGTCACCGCGCGGGCCGCCGAAGGCGAGGTCGTCGCGCGACGGGTGCCTACGCCCGCAGCGCTGTACGGCGCGGCGCGGGGGCCCTTTTCGCTGTCCGACGAGGTCGAGCTCGTGCTGAGAGTGGGTCCCGAACTCACCCGCAGCGTGCGCTTCGCTGGGGTCGCCGCGGCTGTGCGGATCGGGGCGACGGGCCCACTGCAGCTCGTGGATGGCATGACGCTTCAGCTGCGCGTGGACAGCGGCGCCGTCCAAAACGTCGTGTTCCAACGACAGGATTTTGAGAACATCGGCGCGGCCTCCGTGGCCGACGTCGCCCGCGTGCTCCAAGCCCAGCTTCGAGGCGTACGGGTGACCGAGGTCGAGAGCGGCACCGTGCTGGAGAGTGAGACGCGCGGGCGAGCGAGTCGCATCGACGTGCTCGGCGGCACCGCCGCGCCGCTCCTGCGCCTTCTGCCGTACCGTGAGGGCGGCGGCACGGTCTCAAGGCTCGATGCCGTCGAGCCCCAGGAGGCACGCTTGCTCATCGAGTCGGCGGCTCCCGAGGTGCTCGCCGAGGTCTCTCCGCAGGGCGCGCTGACGCTCCA
>CAYNOM010000131.1:0-4780 GCA_964398415.1 uncultured Polyangiales bacterium
GCGGCTATGGGGGGGGGGGTTTGCGGCTAGGCTTATCTGGTTAAGTAGAATCGAAGAGAATCAAAACTCAGAGCGCGGGTGTGCGAGCGCGCGCGAGTTTGCGAATGCCAGAGGGTGAACGCCGTCCGAGCCGCCCCAACAAGGGCGGCCGTCCAGCGAAGCGCTAACGCGCAACGAAACAGAAGCGCACAGAAGGCCCGTACAGGCGCGTGCGCGGTATCGCTGGGGGTCCCCATGCCCCCAGCGAAGAAAATCGCTCAGAGGTGGGTTCTCGCTCGATCTAGCAGGGGGTTTGGTTGCGGGTTACGACCACTTGATCGCAGTCGTTGACCTGCCACTCAAACACGCGCCCCTCGGACTGCTCCACGAGCGCGATCTCGGTGAGGGCCTTACGGAGCTTTTGCCGGAAGCTGAACAGCGCTGCATCTGTCGAGCCGCTGAGGCTTCTCAATGAGTCGACGGCGATCGGTTTGGGCTCGCGGTGGGAGCTGAAATAGCCGTGAAGCCACTTCGCCAAGTAGTTCTTGCCGAGGGCTCGACGAGCTGGCGCGTGAAGCCACGTCGCGTTGCCCGGTGCGAACAGCTCGACGATCCGAGGGTCGAGCACGACACGCCAACGTCCCGTTGCCTCGTCGAACGCCAAACGGTCGACGAGGCCTCCGATGTACATCTGTTTGCGGCCCGTCTCGGGGTTGATCCGTTCGACGCGGAGCGCTGTTGCGCGCAAGCGCTCGAACATCGCCACCAGTCGCACGCGATCGGTTTTCCCGGTCGTCTTGCCGAGCGCCTTCAGGAACGAGCGGACGTGAAAGTCGGTCGCCGTGCCGATCGACCGAAGGCGACACAGGTGCACTAGCTCTAGCCAGACATCTAGATCGGGCTGGAAAAGCTCGGGTCCCGTGTACGTGATCGAATAAGGGGCTAGCGTGCGAACAAGCTTCATGCCTTGCACGAACGCGCGATCATTCCTCGGTTGGCTCGCAGAAAAGAGCTGTGAACGAAGCACGGGATTAGGCGCGCCGCGCCGTTCATCGGGCCAAAAATCGAGCTGTTTGGACGCGGCCGGTAACGAGTTCATGGCGGCGTGCGCCATGGACTCGAACGTGGGCGGCTTTGATGTAGATTCGTTGTCGGTCATGAGCGACGGTTCCGGTCGTTCGTGGTTTAGGTCGGGCGCGGGGTTTGCCCCCCCGCGCCCGACCGTTTTGTAGTCAGAAGCAGCCGAAAATGCTCATAAAATCGTCGGACGGGTGTTCCAGTCTGAACGGGCTTACGTGCCTGTCTTGGGGACGTGAACACGGAGTTCTCGCGAGTCCTCGCTCTTGACAAACAAAGGCCCAGCTTCACGACTCGCGGAATCCCCGCTGTAACCCGATGAAAGCCCCCCCTTATGTTCAGACAACTTGGAAACCCCGCGCGCGCGGCACTGCTCATGATGGGTCTGTCCCTGTTTGCTGCCCGTGCAAACGCAACCACGACTGTGACAATGACGCTCGCCCAGATGGTCGAGCAGAGTGCGGCAGTGGTTCGAATGCGTGTCGTGGACATCGACGAAAACGCCTACGACCATGAACAACAAGAGCCGTTCACCCGAGTGGATGGCCTGGCTTTGGAAGTTCTGGTCGGCGCGGCTGACGACAACATCTCGTTTCTAGTTCGAGGCGGAAAGCTCCCCAACGGCGATACAGCGAGCTGGGGCGAACTGGACCTCGTGATCGGAGAGACCTACCTGCTGTTTTTGCGCGCCGAATACCGGATCTCGCCCATCCTCGCCGCGTACCGGGAGGTGGTGGTCGACAGAAAGACGGTGCTCGTGGACGAGGGCGGACAGCTGCTCGACTGGACCTACGACGCCCCCGAGTTCAGCGTGCCCGTGGCCGAAGAGGCTGAGCCAAATGTCGCCGTGCAGAAGAGTCGCGCAGCGACGCTCACCCGCGTGCAGATGAGCGCGCGTAGGCCCCTTCGCGCTCTGCCGCGGTGGGCGCAGACCCGCGCGCAGATCGCCGACAAGATCCGCGCCGTTCACACGTTCCGTCCCGCGCGCAAGTTTGTGGGGCGCCCTTCTGCCAAACCCTTCACGACCTTGGAGGCCCCATGAGATCCGCCCTTTTCGTCCTCACTGCGCTCGCGTGGTTGCTACTGCCCATGCAAGCTCTCGCGTGGAAGGTGCAGACCTGTGACGGCAAGGTTCGAGGGATGCAATCGAACGTCACGTTCACCGTCGACTCCTGCAACGTCCCGTTCGGCAGCGAGCGCTACAGGGCTGTTGTGGATGCGGTGGCGGCGTGGAATCGCATCGATGGGATGCACGACCGCTTCCAGCTCGTGTACAAGGACCACGGCTGCAAGGTGGTGCAGGACGACAACAACATCGTGTTCGTGCCGAGATCCGAGATCGACGGCAACGCGGGTCAGGCACGTTACATGAAGAAGGAGTGTGGGTGGCGGGATAAGGACGACGGACACTTCTACAACATCACGATCGCCATCGCGGCAGACATGCCTCTTCGCGCCACGGATCCTCGCGCGACGCATTGCACGGCGAGACAGGTTTTGTTCCACGAGCTGGGTCACGCGCTCGGTGCCGATCACGACGTGCGGGGGGAGCCCACGGTCATGTGGACGCCTTGCACGACGGGTACGCCGCGTTTCGCGGACAGGCCCGTAGGCGGCTACCCCCAAGCGCCGCACGCCGAGTCGCTGATGCCGAACGATGTGGAGTTTGGGCTCACGTGGCACGGAGGAGATGGCTACGTGCAGCGCGATATCGCGGTGAGCGGCCAGATGTGGGACCCCTCGCGGGGTACAGGGCAATCGTTCAACCTCAACAGTAGTGAGGCGAGCTTGTGTCCCGGTCAGCACACCACCGTGTGGTTCACGCACTGGATCATGGGAGGACACCCCTTTTCCTGCCAGAGGGGAGATTATGCAAGAGCGTGGTTTGTGCTCACGGATGTCACGCAGACGAGTACGCTCAGTAAGTACGACTACCGCGTCGCGATGCGAGACCTATGCGGCGAGCCCGGTCAGTGGTTTCGAAACTCCGCGCGCATCTATGTGCCCTACAATATGGCGCCGGGCACCTATCAAATAGGGCTCATCGTCGATCCAGAAGACCGTGTGAGGGAGACGAACGAGAGCAACAACGCCGTCTCTCTCGGTCAGCTGATCCGGGTCCGCTCGTGCGGACCGCTCATTCCCCCCGTCAACCCCATCTCATTCTTCTGAAAAGAGGGCCCCCATGGACAAGATCAGGATCATGACCGTTGCGCTGCTGTTCTGCGCCTGCGCCTCGGAGGAAGCGAAGGTGTCGGAAGGTCTGCGTCAGGGTCCTCCGCCGCCTGTGGTTGCGACGGTAGACGTGGGCGACGGCGAGATGGAGCTACGGGGGAACCCCTCTCTTGATGTGCGCGAAGGCGGCCGCGTGAAGCTGACGCTGACGGCAGAGAGTGACGGGCTCGAGCTGTTCGTCATCGCAGAGCTCGCGGATACCTGGACGGGGGACGCCGCAGAGCTCGCGACGGAGGTCCGGCTCGTCGAGGGCGCCGAGAGTCAGATCGGGTTGTCCGAGCAGGACGGGGCGTGGCAGTACGGCCACGGCGTGGTGAAGCTCGAGCTCGTCGAGGGCGTTGTGCGAGGGTCCTTGGACGTGCAGTTTGCGGACAGGACGCTACAAGGCCGCTTCGAGGGTCGTGTGGTCTTGTCATGCTGGCTGAAGGGTAGTGCAGGGATCGTGGTGTCCGATGCCGCCGACGAGGCTGAGACGTGGTCGGGGGACAACTACGGCTCGAGCGCATTCTGCCAGTCGGTGCGTGAAGCGCTCGGGATGTAGGGTCGCAGCCCCGCAGTTTGCGCTTTGAACCATGTTGCCATGTGCACATGGCAACATGATCTATCTAATCGGCCATTCAAAACTCCGCGCGCATCTATGTGCCCTACAACATGGCGCCGGGCACCTATCAGATAGGGCTCATTGTTGATCCTGAAGATCGTGTACGTGAGACGAACGAGAGCAACAACGCCGTCTCCCTCGGTCAGCTGATCCGGGTCCGCTCGTGCGGACCGCTCATTCCCCCCGTCAACCCCATCTCATTCTTCTGAAAAGAGGGCCCCCATGGACAAGATCAGGATCATGACCGTTGCGCTGCTGTTCTGCGCCTGCGCCTCGGAGGAAGCGAAGGTGTCGGAAGGTCTGCGTCAGGGTCCTCCGCCGCCTGTGGTTGCGACGGTAGACGTGGGCGACGGCGAGATGGAGCTACGGGGGAACCCCTCTCTTGATGTGCGCGAAGGCGGCCGCGTGAAGCTGACGCTGACGGCAGAGAGTGACGGGCTCGAGCTGTTCGTCATCGCAGAGCTCGCGGATACCTGGACGGGGGACGCCGCAGAGCTCGCGACGGAGGTCCGGCTCGTCGAGGGCGCCGAGAGTCAGATCGGGTTGTCCGAGCAGGACGGGGCGTGGCAGTACGGCCACGGCGTGGTGAAGCTCGAGCTCGTCGAGGGCGTTGTGCGAGGGTCCTTGGACGTGCAGTTTGCGGACAGGACGCTACAAGGCCGCTTCGAGGGTCGTGTGGTCTTGTCATGCTGGCTGAAGGGTAGTGCAGGGATCGTGGTGTCCGATGCCGCCGACGAGGCTGAGACGTGGTCGGGGGACAACTACGGCTCGAGCGCGTTCTGCCAGTCGGTGCGCGAAGCGCTCGGGATGTAGCCGCAGTTTGCGCTTTGAGTCATGTTGCCATGTTGCCATGTTGCCATGTTGCCATGTTGCCATGTTGCCATGTTG
>CAYNOM010000131.1:4880-12129 GCA_964398415.1 uncultured Polyangiales bacterium
CATGTTGCCATGTTGCCATGTTGCCATGTTGCCATGTTGCCATGTTGCCATGTTGCCATGTATACATGGCAACATGATCTATCTAATCGGCCATTCCAAGGGCGGCGTAGGCAAGTCGACGATCGCAACGAACCTAGCGGCAGCGCTCGCGCTGCGCGGTTCTGACGTACTGCTTTTCGACGCTGATAAACAGGGCACGTCGACGTTGTGGGCAGCGGAGCGTGCGCAGACGAAGCGCGCAAAGGTGCCGAGCGTGCAAGGGCAGCAAGACGTGCGTCCGGCGCTGCTAGACCTGCGGAAGCGGTACGACGATATCGTGGTCGACGTCTCGGGGCGTGACTCGACGGAGCTTCGTACTGCGATGCTCATTGCGGATGTGATGGCCATTCCGACGCGCCCCAGCCAAGCCGACTTGTGGGCGCTCGACGAGCTGGCGCAGCTCGTGACGGACGTGCGGCAGCTCAACGAGAAACTAGCGGTTTACGCGTTGATCAACATGGCGCCGCACAACACGTCTGAGGGTAGAGCGGCTCGCGAGATGTTCGCCGATGTCGCGTGCCTTCGACTCGCCGAAACGATGCTCTGCGATCGCAAGGTGTATCGGGATGCGATGATCGCGGGCGCTTCGGTGCTCGAAATGGAGAACGACAAAGCGGCGAGCGAGCTGGCTGCATTCGTCGCCGAGGTGGTTCCTTCGCGTGGTGAGGTGGGCCGTGTCGTTCAAGCGTAGGAAGGTGACGGAGAAGCAAGCCGCGCTGAGCGAGCGCGAGTTTCTTCGCGAGGTAGCGCCGCCAACGCAGACGTACGAGCTAGCGCGCCCCGTGCGCGTGGTCTTTCGACTGAGCGAAGCGGAAGCGGAGCGGCTTCGCTCAGTGTGCTTCGAGCGACGCACCACGACGCAAGGGCTCGTCTTAGAGCTTCTGAAAAATGCGGGGGTTCTGGACAGGAGGGTTCAATGAAGCTGCCAGCTATGGCCTATGACGAGCGCTGGGAGATGGCGCGCGAGATTTCGGATCGGGTGAGCACGAGCGTAAACGAACGGGTTGCGGAAGCGCTCCACGCGCTACGGCTCGACCACATCGAACGTTGCCAGTGCGATCAATGTCAGTTGCTCGACGCACTGCGCGCCGCGCTGATCTGAAAGAGGGGGGGCGCCGCCGGCGGTTGGGGGGGGGCCGCCACGTGGGCTCAGCGGAGCCTTTCGAGCTTGCGCGCCACGCGCGCGGCTTCGGCGGATGTCGAGGGCTTGCGGCCGCCAGCGTCCTCGTGGGCGGCCCAGATCCGGCGCTTCGCTGCGTCGGGAGTCTCCCCCCCCGCGCGCGCCGATCTCGGCAAGGTAGCGCTTCCTCGAGCGCGCGCAATGCCGCGATGTCTTCGAGTGCTCGCGTGTACTTCTCGCGCAGCTCGGCTTGCGCCATCGCGCGCTTGGTGGCTGCGATGGTGAACACGCCGGCTAGCAGGCTCGACAGCACGGCACTACCGGCGCCGATTAGCCCGGCTGCGATCGTCGCGTCCATCACTCGTCCGTGTCGACGATCGGCGCGGTGGGCGCGTTCTTGCGCACGCTTTCGATCCCGTTCTCGCAGCCTGCGCGGGTCTTGTAACCCTCGCTCGCTGCAATTACTTCGCCGTTAGCGGCCCTCAGCCTGAAGCGAAATTCTCCAGCGCTATCGCGGTAAACCTCAAACTTTCCCACGTGTGCCTCCGTCTTGATCGGCTGCGCCTCGTCGTATCGGCTTGTGCATCGTCGGGCCATGATTCACGCGGCGTTCGCGCTTGCTGCTCGGAGCATGTGCGAGCTGATCGCGCCTTCGAGTAGCTTCATGATCCGATCTTCCTTCTCGTTTCCTTGCGCGGCTGCGGCTTCCTTGAGCTGTTCGCGTAGGTCGTCGATCTCGGACTGCATCGCGTCGATCACTTCGCTTGCGCCTTGCTCGCGGTCCTCCGTTTGCTCCATGCGCTGCGCCATGCGCTGCATGATCTCCGTCTGCGTGGTCAGCGTGCTCTGAAGCGCTCCCATTACGTCGTGCATGGAGCCCACGAAAACGCGCGTCATGGCTTCGAGGTGCTTTTGCGCCTGGCGCGCTTGGTCGAGATTCGTTCCGGCAAATTCGAGGTGCGAGGGATTCGCCGGGATGATTCGCAGGGTCTTTTGAGTGAGCGGTGCGCCCGACTGGTCGACCCACGCAAGGCTCCCGGTTGCCGCCGACGTGATCTCTTCCGCAAGGTCGGTGCACTCCTCGTCAATGCGCGTGGCAAGATCCTGCGTGACTTGGCCAGGCTCCCACGACGCGATGATCTCGCGCTCTTCGTCGACCACGAACGAGAGCACAAGTCGCTGGGCGGTGCGCGGCGGTGCGATGCCGAGGAAGCGGAAAATCTTCGAGTGGCGAGAATTGCCGTAGTTCTTGATCTTCACTTCGAGGGCTCCTCGTTGTTCGAAGCATTCGGCACCGCGCGCTTCTTCGGGGTGGTGCGCTTAGCGTGCTCGACAACATCGCGCGCTTCTTCAGGGTGGTGCTCTTGGTGTGCTTCGTAGTCCGCGAGAATGAGCAAGGCCTTTCGTAGATGCTCGCCGCACGTTGCGGTGGCGAACTTCGATGGATGGCGCTCGAGTTCGGCTTTGGCCGCGCGTAAGTGGGCGCAGACGACGCTGTAATTCGGGGTGCTCATTGGTCATAGTCTCCGGCTCAGGAAGTACAGGGCAGCGGCTCCGAGAACCCACGGGCCGATCGCTGGGATAACGCTTTTCGCAGCTTGCGCGGCTGCATGGATCGCTGCGGTGCCTGCGTCGGACCACGCTTCGATGTAGCGATCCACCTGGTCCTGAAGCACACGCGGAATGGTCGGATCAACGCGTTCCGGTGCCCACTCGGGCGGCTGCTTTTCCGCGTTCTCGTAGGCCAGGCGGTAGCGCTGAAAATAGTATTGCAGCGCGGCCCACCACACGGGCGTGGTTTCGGGGATGACCTTGCGCCACCCGTTCCACCACCACACCCAATCCTCGCAAAGATCGGTGACCTCCGAGTTGCCTTTGTTGAGGAACTCCAAGCGCGCGATCGCATTGTTGAGCTGCTCTGCGGCGCTCATGCCTTGCGCCCTTTCCCAAGCATCATGCCCACAAGCGCGACGCCGATAAGCGCGACGCCCTTGGTGCTCGCGACGTTGATCGGTAGCTCGGTTGTCGCGCGGTAGCCTTGCCACGTCGCGGCGGGCGCTTCGGTGTGCAGCCAGTTGGCGTTACGCGGTTGCGTGAGCGCTGGGAGGCTTTTGCGGCCTTGTCCGGGCGCGGCGAAGTGCACGGCGGTCGGTGGAATGTCGAGACTCCCGGCGGTGAGTGCGCGCGTTACAGCGGCTTCCGTGCTCGCCGCAAACGTCGTGCGCGCGCTGTGCGCGCGCCTGCGCTTGTCCAGCGCTAGCAGCTCGGTGCGCTTCGCTTCGGTCTTTGCTCGCGACCATGCGGCATCCCACTTGTCACCGCCCCGCATCCATCGCGGGTTGACGGGTTGCGAGTAGGCCCGAACCAGATCCGCAAGCGTGGCGTAGGCGTTGGGCAAGCGCGCGCGCAGGTACAGAAAGCGGTTCGTGAGCACCTGCGCCACCTGCGTTTGATCGGGGCCTTCGCCTTCGACGGCGCGCAGAAGCCAAAGCCGATCTTTCTCGGTGGGCAGGTAGATCGGCTGCTTCGTTCCGTCGTCCCATGCGACGAGATGAAGCGTGGATGACTTGTTTTGCGGCGTCTTCATGGCGAAAGGTGGAACTGAATGGTGGTTAGGTAGCGGCGCTGCGATCCGTTTCGGACTTCGGCCGAAAGCGTTTTGCCGAGTGTGAGCGAGCAAGAGGCGTCACGAGCGTCTGGGCCGCCCCACTCTCGTGGTTCGATGGATCCGCCGCGTGTGACGAGGGTTTCGGGGCCGTCGGCATCAATCCATGCGCGGTACGACGAGGCGCGCTTTGGGATCTGGATGTCTTGGATCAACCGGCTTTCGGCGCTCGTGCGTGCCCGATAGGTGAACGTGGGGCGGTCCGTGGTCATCCTGTTTGGGCACGGGATAATCGCGGCCTGAATCGTGCCGACTTCTTCGGGCAAAGGCGAAGGGGCTTCCTGATACCGCACTAGGATCACAAGCTCGATCGCCACTTCGCACGAGCAGCACGACGGAAGCGCGAAGGTTCCGGTCCGCAGATCCATCACGAACGAGCTTCCCCAGGCCCCCCAGCCATACCGAACCGACACGCGGCCCGCGATGGACACGGGGTCGTCATCACGGGACTCTGCGGGAACTCCAAATGTACCGGTCATTAGGTCGGACGTGACATCAATCGCAAGCGCGATCGGCTGAGGCTCGCACGCCTGACCACGCCACGAGATGAATCGCCCGAACGTTGGCGAGAATGCCCGAACGGGTTTCAGCGATTCGGATCGCGTTGCGCGCTGCTCTTGCTGCGAGTCGAAGCAACCCATCACGCCGCCCGGAAGTGGTAGAGCTTGCCGCTAGGTCCCTTCACAGCGAACACCTTGAGTGCGGCCGGCGGCTTCGCGTTCGCTTGTGCCTGCGTCCTGACTTCGATCTTTCTCACGGCTGCATTGATCGCGTTGCGCGCTTGCGGGCTCTTGCGAGCAACGGCTTTCAGCGCTGTTTTGCGTAGCGCTAGCTCGGCCTTGTCGAGATTGCCGTTTGCTCCCTTGATCGCACGTGCGGCGAGCCGTAGCGAAGTCTGGGCGTCTTTCCCGAGTCCCCCGCGCTTCGCCGCTAGTGCGAGCTTGCCGAGTGCCTTGGAAGGTGATGCGCCCTTGCGCTTGATCGCTTGCACGACCTTGGCCGCGCTCGAGAGGCTGGCCGGAACCGCTGCGAAAGGTCCCATCGTCGCCTGGACCAGCGGGTTATTGACGATCTTCCAGGCCGCTTTCACGAGCTTGGTTTTTGCGATCTTCTTGGCGACCTTCTTAACCTTCTTGGCGATCCGCTTGATGCGGCGGCGGAAGCGTTTGAATAGGCCGATCTGCGGTGGTACCGCGATTCCAAGCTCCGAAAGCACGCCGTCTCGGATCTCGTCGTAGGCTTCGGGCTCGGCGTTTCCGATGCCTGCGAGTGCGCGGTCCACAAGCGCGCGCATCGGCACGTGATGCCGGATCATGGTTCCATCGGGCATGGCGTAACCCGCGATCATGTGCTCGCGGTCGGGGGAGGGATGAACAACAAACACGGTCACTCCGGAGGCGTGTAGGGGATCGTTTGTGTCGGCTTGAAAAGCGCTTTGGGAGGGCTCGCCACGCCGTAGTGAATGAGTGCGCCGCGAGTCGCGCCGCCGTAGATGCCGTCGGGTTCGAGTGCGGCGGCCGTCTGCCACGCACGCACTAGGCGGCGGTCGTAGTCGTAGACCTTGCGCTTGAGGTGATCGGCGAGCGCTGGGGCCGTCTTGCGCGCCTTCGCCGGGTCGTAGCCATCGGGCAGCGTCCTATCGGGCGTTGGGGGCAGCTCATAGGGCGCTGCATCGGCCTTCGGGTCGTCCGTGACCTTCGAAGGCAGCGGGGCGGCCTTGTGCGGCTTCGTCCGCTTCGTCCGCTTCGCCGGCTTGGGGGCTGGCGGGTGGGCGGCTTCTAGCAGCTCGGCGGCCTTCGCCGCTGCGGCGGCTGCGTCGGCCTCGTCGGTTTGTGAGTTCGGGCCGGTGGGGTCTGGCAATTGGCGGTTTTCCCGCGAATTGAGAGGGTCGGCCACGTCGGAGCCCCGTCGGCCGTCGGTGGGGTAGGGGGTGACGTCGATGATCGTCGGGCTGTCGACTTCGATCACCGGGCCGTCCGCCGCGCGCGCCTTCTTCGACTTCGCGGCGAGCGCTAGCAGCGCTGCGCCTCCCGCGATCCAAAGCACGTTGACTCCGCGTCTTCTCATCCGTCGCCCCGCATCCCGAGCCGCGCGCTCGGGTCCTCGATGCGCCCGCTAGCGCGTTGCACTAGGGCGTGTTTCAGGCCTGGCCGGATGTCGCGCACGATGGCGCGCGCCTTGCGCTCGCCACGCCACCACAACCAAGCGACGTGATAGGCCGCTAGGTCCTCGCAATCTCCATGGCCGCTGCGCAGTAGCGCGCGCGCCGTTTGCCAGCGCTCTTGCCCTGGGGGCTCGCGACGGTAGCGGATGCCTGATGTGTAGATGCTCGGGAAGTTGCCCGCGCGCATTTGCGCGAGGTTCGCGAGGGCGAGGCCTGCGACGAGAGCTTGCAGCTCCGTCGTCGAACCTATGCCGTACACGCGCGGGCGGATGTCCATCAGGCAGCAGGCCCCCAGAACACGCCATAGAGCGTGATCGGTGGCGATCCGTTCGCAGGCGCGCCCGGATGGCTCACGGTGATCTCGATCCCGACGCCCGTTTGCGCGGTGTCGCCGCGCAAGTTGTTCCCGACTGCATCGTGAGCGAACGCCACGCCGGGAACCGGCCCGTCTCCGCAGTTTTGCGAGATACGGCTGATCTTGATGTCTTCGACGAGAAGCCCTTGCGATGAAGGGTCGAGCACGAACTTTTCAGGACGGAATGCGTTGGTTACCTGCACCTGAATCGTCTTCGAGGTGCCCGGCTGAATCACCACGGGCTTGATGCCGCAAAACAGCGTCGGAAGCGTGCGCGGGTCAATGTTCGATCCACGCATGCGCCCTTTCCCTGGGTGTCGGCGAGCTGCGCCGATCTGCGGGCGCTCCACGCTTGCGTAACCTAGGTCGTCGTCGTAGTCGCCACTCAGTAGCTCTTGCTCAAGTAGATCGTCCATGTCGTCGCGGGGCATTTTTCACCTTCTAAATGGGAGGATTTGAAAGCTCTTCAATCGTCGATTTCGACGTCGTCATCCGTCGCTGTCTCGTAGTAACCGCCATTGCGTCGCGGTGGCGGTGCGACGCCTGCGACGGTGGTTGATCCGGTGCGCGCGTACGTGTACGCGCCAACGGTGAGCAGGCCTGCGCCTGCGGCTTGCACGAGCCGTCCCGCACGACCCGAGATCACGCGGGGGCCTACGAGGGCGAGGCCTGCGCCGTACAGCAACGCGGGTTCAACGCCCCCGAGCGTGGGCAGGTTCCACTTTTCTTTCTTTGCGTGTCCAAGCAAGTAAGCCGCGGCGGCCGATGCCATCACGTTCTCTTGCTTCTCGGCTTCGTCGCGCAATCGCTGGGCGGTGCGCCTTGAGCCGGCTTTCACTTGTTCGAGCTTCTTGCGGTACGGGTTGGCACCGCTCGACCGTCGGGCGAGCTGCGTCTTCTTGGCCA
>CAYNOM010000132.1:0-12080 GCA_964398415.1 uncultured Polyangiales bacterium
TCCCCGGCGAGGCACTCGAACGAGGAGCACGCGTCGCCCTCCGCGCCCGTCGCCCCCGCGTCGAGCAGGCCCAGTCGATTGTCGGAGTCTGCGCCCTCTTCGACAGACGCGGCCACGGCGCATCCCGCGAGCGTGGCGACTGCCATCAGGGTCGAGAGCGTTCGGACAAAGGTGAGGCGGGGTGGGGAAGATGGGCTCGGCAGGCTGACAGTCGTCGACATGGGGGGGCGCTCCGTGCCGGCGCGACGTCGTCGCCGCACCGCGTTTCGCTCAAGGGGGGATGCCGTGTACGCAAGCCTGCGCGAGCAGACTTGAGGTCCACGTCACGTCGCTCCATGTCGCCGCCGTTGACTTCCTTCTCCAGAAACGGCGCGTCGCGCATCGACGTCAGCGCACGTGGTTCGCGCCTGCCGAGCTACGCAGCGTACATGCCCGTCCATCGTCGCCCAACGGCCTATGGCCTGCCTCAACCCGTGCGCGTCGCACGGTTAGGGCATGCTTTGCAGAAGCTCGATGACTTCCTGCACGGCGCCCTCGCCATCGATCGCGAGCACGGGCTCGAGCCTCGTTCGGAGCGTCTCGGTCCCCCGCTGCGGCTGGTACTGGGAGTTGCGAAGGTTGGCGGCGAGCTCGGCCAACACGCTGGCAAACACCCACTTGAGCGAGGGCTCGCTGCGGAGGATCTCCGGGCCGTAGACCCGGCTGAGTTGCTCACTTTCGCCGCCCTCGGGCCCCTTGTAGCGAACACGCACAGCCACCCGCTGCTCACCACGCGGGCGTTCGTCGACGCTGGCCGAAGAGGCGAGGGTGGGCGTGGACCCATCGCTCGGGGAGGCGGACACGACCTCGGGAACGGTGCCCTCGATCGGCTGGGGCAGGGCCTCTTTCACATCGGCGGGGATGAGCTCGTAGAGCGCCGTCATGCTCAAAGAAGCGCCAAGCTCGCCGCCGTCCACCGCATCGTTGTCGAAATCCTCGTTGGCGAGCAGCCGATTCTCGTAGCCGAGTAGGCGGTACGCCGAGAAGTGCTGCGGATTGAGCTCGACCTGGATTTTGACGTCCTTGGCCACCGTGATCAGCGCGCCCGAGGCACTGTGCAAGAAGGCCCGACGCGCCTCTTCTTCGCTGTCGACGTAGAAGTAGATGCCATCGCCCTTGTTGGAGAGCTCCTCGCCCGCCGGGTCGTTGAAGTTCCCACCATTCCAGGCATCGCCGAAGCCGAACACGCTCAGGAACACGCCGGTGTCGCGTTTCTTCGCGATGAGCTCGCCGAGCTCGGTCACGTCGGAGATTCCGACGTTGAAGTCGCCGTCAGTCGCCAAGAGCACGCGGTTTTGCCCACCCTTGATGAAGTGCTCCTGGGCGAGCTCGTAGGCGCGCTGAATGCCTCCGGCACCGTTGGTGGAGCCACCCGCCGAAAGCGAGTCGAGGGCCGCGTGGATGCGCTCGCGATCGTTGCCTGCCACCCCCTCGAGCACCACGCGCTCCACCCCAGCGTACGTCACGATAGAGACCCGATCCTGAGGCCGGAGCAGCTGAGTGAGCATGCGGAAGCCCTTCTTGACGAGGGGCAGCTTGTTGCTGGCGGACATCGATCCACTCACGTCGAGCAGAAACACGAGGTTCGCAGGAGGTGCGTCCTGTACGTCGACCTCCTGGCCCTGTACGCCCAGCATCAGCAGCTTGTGTGACGGGTTCCAGGGACACTCCCCCAGCTCCGCGTACAGCGCGAGGGGCTGATCGCCCTCGGGTTGTTGGTAGTGCAAGTGAAAGTAGTTGAGAAATTCCTCCAGCCGCACGCTCGCAGGATCGGGACGCTGCCCCGCGCGCAGGCCGGCACGCGTGAGGCTGTAGGACGCGCCGTCCACGTCGAGGGCGAACGTCGACGTGGGCTCTACGGTCGTGTCGAAGTACGGGTTCTCGAGCGCGGTTTGCGCTGTGCCCGTGTCGAGCTGCTTCGGCATCGCCACCCCGGCGTCGTCGTCGGTCTCGCACCCTTCCGGTACGCCGGCGTCCGCAAGCTGCTCGGACGGGGGCTGACAAGTCGCGGGATCGGGCTCCATGATCTCGGGCTCGGGCGCCGCCGAAGCGTCTCCCCATGAAGCTGAATCGCCTCCTCCGCCGCCGTTGCTACCTGGGGCAGCAGATTGTCCGAGCGCCTCGGACTCCTCTCCGTCCGTGCCCCCGTTGGCGCTGCTCTTGTATCCGATCAGCGCTGCGCCGTAGTTGGGATTTTGCTTGGAGAGCTGGGGATCGGGGCCCGTGTTGCTACGACCGTCGCTGCACGCCGCCGAGAGCGCGATCGTGAGAGCGCACGCCTGTCTCCATCGAGTCTTGCCGATCATGATGCAGGCGCCTACAGCAAGGCCAGTGCCAAGGGGCTCGCACGCGCGCTTTTTCGTGGGATCTCGGTCCCGTGCCTACGCGCGAGGGCCACTCCTGTCGCGCCCCATGTGCCAAGCTGTGCCCCGGCGCTCCGCTGCGGCCGCTCGCGCGCCCCGTGCGCCTCAGCCCGCGAGCGTGTCGAAGGCGCGGATCACCTCTTCGGGCGCCTGCACCAGCTCGATCAGCACGCCTTCTCCGCCGAGCGGCGACGTCTCGTTGCCTTTCGGGTGGATGAAGGTGACCTCGTGGCCCGCTGCGCCCTTGCGGATGCCACCCGGCGTGAAGCGCACGCCCTGGGCCTCGAGCCAGCTCACCGCGGCGTGGATGTCGTCTACCCACAGGCCCACGTGATTGAGCGCGGGGTCGTCGACCTTGGGCTTTTTCGCGGGGTCGATGGGCTGCATCAGGTCGACCTCGACGCGAAAGGGGCCGCGGCCTGCGACGGCGATGTCTTCATCGACGTTCTCCTTCTCAGACCTGTAGCTGCCCTCGACATGAAGGCCGAGCACGTCGACCCACAGCTTGCGCAGCCTGGCCTTGTCGGCGCCACCCACGGCGATCTGTTGCACACCCAGCACTCGAAACGGCCGCTTGTCCACGTTGTCCTCCTTCACGACTGCGATGCGATGCCGATCGCGTCACGTACGCGCGCCATGGTGCTCCGCGCGATCACCCGGGCACGCTCGGCACCGCGCTCGAGAATTGCGTCGAGGGTCTTCTCGTCGGCACGCAGTGCCGCATAGCGCTCGCGCATCGGTCCGATCTCGTCCTCGAGGGCAGCGAGCAGGTCTTGCTTGGCGTGGCCCCAGCCGTAACCGCCCGCGCGCAGCTTGGCCCTGAGCTCCTCGGCGCGCGTCTCGCCTGCGACTTGCTTGTACAGCCCGAACAGCGGCGTGCCCTCCGGTTCCTTCGGCTCCTCGAGCGACTCGGAGCTCGTCACGATGCTCATGACGGTTTTCTTCAGCTCTTTGTGGGTGCCGAAGAGCGGGATCACGTTGCCTCGGCTCTTCGACATCTTCTGCCCGTCGAGCCCCAGCACGAGCAGCTCCTCGCGGATCACCGGCTCTGGGATCACCAGCGTGCCTTCGCCGAACAGATGGTTGAAGCGCTGCGCGATGTCGCGTGCGATCTCGATGTGCTGCTTTTGGTCTTTGCCGACGGGCACCACGTTCGTGTCGTAGAGGAGGATGTCGGCGGCCATCAACACCGGGTAGTTGAAGATGCCGGCGTTTGGCGCCTGCCCCTTGGCGAGCGCATCTTTGTAAGCGTGGCCGCGTTCGAGCTGACCTGCCGCCACGATGCACGAAAAGGCCCACGTGAGCTCGAAGACCTCGATGACGCTCGACTGGCAAAACAAGAGCGTGCGCTCCGGATCGAGGCCTGCCGCAAGCCAGGCTGCAGCGACGTCGTAGACCATGGTGCGCAGATCTGTGCGGTCGTGCACCGTCGTCAGCGCGTGGTAGTCGGCGATGAAGTACAGCGTGCTCTCGTGATCATTCGCCATCTGCAGCGCGGGTCGCATGGCGCCCAGGTAGTTGCCGATGTGAATCGTTCCGGTGGGCTTGATGCCCGTCAGAGACCTGGCCACGACGTTCTCCTCGTTCGGGGTGCTGTGAATAGCACGCGGGCCCGAGACTGCGGTATGCTTCCCAATCCCCGTGCGCAACTTCATCGATTGGTTGAGGACGGTCGACGGCCCGCAGCGTACGCGCCGCGGCGCGGACGACACCGAGCGTGTCCCAGCGGTATTGGCGTTCGGCGAGCTGAAGGTTGTCTACCAGCCCATCGTCGACTTCAGGCACAAGCGTGTCTTCGCCTACGAAGCCCTCGTGCGCAGCACCTCGCCCCATTTTCAAGGTCCACCGGCCTTGTTTACCGAGGCGATTCGCTCGAAGTACTGCGGCGCGCTGGGGCGTGCGGTGCGTGAGCTGACGGTAGAGCACGCGCCGTCCCATCCGCTGTTCGTGAACATCCATCCGAACGAGTTCGACGAGGGCTGGCTCGTGCAGCCCGACGACCCGATGTTCAATCACGAGCACCCGGTCTTTCTCGAGATCACCGAGTCGGTGCCCTTGAGCCACTTCTCGCTGTGTCACAGCGTGCTGGCCGAGGTGCGCAGTCGCGGGGTTCATCTCGCCGTCGACGACCTCGGCGCCGGCTACTCGAACCTCAAGTACATCTCCGACCTCGCCCCCGAGGTGGTCAAGCTGGATCGCGGGCTGATCGTGAACATGGAACGCGGCAGCCGTCAGCAGCGACTCGTCAAAGCCTTGGTGCGCCTGTGCGAGGATCTCGGCACGAAGGTCGTGGCCGAGGGCATCGAAACCGAAGCCGAGGCCCGCGCCGTGATCGACACGGGCGCCCACTACGGGCAAGGGTTCTTCTTCGCGAAGCCGAGCTTTCCGCCGCCGCCCGTGAGCATGCTGCAGCTCTGACTCCGCCGCGCCAACTCAGAAGCCGTGGGTGCGCTTCAGGTGCGCGAGCAGGCCCTCGCAGGCGGCTTCACAGATGTCGAACACGCGCTCGAAGCCATCCTCGCCACCGTAGTAGGGATCGGGCACGTCGAGCTCGCCGCCCTCGAACAGACCGTGGCCGCTCGCGCCGTGCTCGAAGCTGCGCAAGAGGTGGACCTTACCCCGCGCCGCTCTGTCGACCGCGAGGCGCTCGAGGCTGTGCTGGTTGTCGCGATCCATCGCCAACACGTAGTCGAATCGCGAGAAGTCGTCCGCCACGAAATGGCGCGCGATGCTCGGCAGCGCGACCCCTCGCGCGCGGGCCGTGCGCAGCGTGCGCGGATCGGGACGCTCACCGACGTGGTATGCGGCGGTGCCCGCGCTGTCGACACGGATGCGCTCGTCGAGGCCCGCTTGCTTCACGAGGTGCAGCATCACGCCTTCGGCGGTGGGGGAGCGACAGATGTTACCGAGGCACACGAAGCACAGCGCGATCTCACCCATGGGCTCACTCCGTCACGAGCACGAGGCTGCCCTTGAAGCCCGTTTGTTGGGTGGAGATGCCGTGCCAGCCTGCGGGCAGTTGCGGCTCGGTATGTCGAAAGACGTAACGCGCGTCGGCGGGCGCGAGGTTCACGCAACCGTGCGAGCGCTGCATGCCAAACTGCGCGTGCCAGAACGCGCCGTGTAGCGCGCGCGCGCCGTCGAAGTATTGCGTCCAGGGCACGTCGTCGATGCTGTAGCGATCGTCTGCGGCGTCGGCGCCGATGTCGCTCATCGTGTCGGAAACGAACTTGCGTTGGATGCGAAAGCTGCCCGCTTGGGTTGCGTGATCGGGGAGGCCGCTCGACACGAGGGTCGCATACAGCGGGGTGTCGCCGCGATACAAGACGAGCGTCTGTTCTGCCAGGGAGACGTGCACCCAGACCTCGGCGTCGCCTACTTCCTTCGGGCGATCGATGGGCTTGGCCACCGCCAAGAACCAGTGTCGCAGGTAGGTGTCGTCCGGCAGCACGTGCAGCACCTTGCCATCGGGAGCACGCTGCGTGCCGACGTAGCCCTCCACCACGCTCAACCGTTCGATCGGCGGCTTATCGGGGGCGTCGACGAGTCGGACCGTCCCGGCGTCGTGGGTGCGCATGAGCTGCGGCACGGCCGTGCGCACGGCCCACGCGACGGGCAGTTTGCGCGTCTCGTTGAGCTCGACCCCGTGGAAGGCGGGGCCGCTGCGTGCGTCGAGCTGCTGCTCCTTCACGTAGCTGCCTCGCACCGTATGGGCGAAGCGGCGGCGCGAGCGCACCGTCGTACCGGTGGACGCGACGTAGAAGCCTCGCTCGAGGAAACGTCGCACGGCGGCGTGGCGTGCCGGCTGTCCGGGGAGCTTGCCCTCGAGAAACAGCGCGAGCTTTCGCTTGTCTTCTCCACGCTCGAGCTTGAGCCACATGTCGGCGTAGGCAGCCGCGGCGCGCTGCTGATCGCGAGAGGGCGGCTGGTGATACTCGGGCACCTTCGGGTCCTTCACCAGGTAGTACTGATACGGCATCGCCTGGTCGCGACGCGCCTGCATGCGGTCTTCCTCGGCGATCTGGGGCGGCTCCTTCGAGATGTCGATGCCCTCGCCCGCACAGGCAAAGCCCACGGGATGGATCGGATACCAGCCGCTCGCGCAGGTCGTGGTCTTCTTCGCGTCTGGCTTGAGGCGAATCAGCTCGCCCTTGCGCAGCCATCCGAGCACGAGCGCATCGGGAGCTGGCTGCTTGCGGACGCTGAGCTGCAGGCCGGTGACGAGCCCGTGCAGCGGATAATCGACGTAGGGATCCGGCTGCTCGGAGGTCGCTGCGGCGGCGCGCTGTGCGTCGGACTCGGCCTCGAGGCTCGCGGCGCGACCCTGATCACAGCCCGCGGCGCACGCGAGCACGACCGCGATGGATGTCGCGGCGAGCAGAACATTCTGTGCAGGGGGCACGCGCACGCGCCTGATCTAGCGGACATGGCCAGGGTTTCAACCGCCGACGTGCGCCCGGGTGGGCTACCGGGACACCCCTCCGGCGCCGGAGTAGGCAATGCCAGCCAGCTCCGAAAGCTCGCGGTTCCAGGTCGCGATGTCATCCAGGCAGAACTTCGAGAGGTGGTCGTGCCCGCACGCGCGCGCCATCACTTGCATCAGCTCGGTCGCGGCACCGAAGAAGCGAGCCAAGCGCTCGGCCGCCACCTGCACGTCGAGGCGCGCGCGTAGGTCGTCGCGCTGGGTGGCGATGCCCGCTGGGCAGTTGTTGGTGTTGCAGATGCGCGCGCCCACGCACCCGATGGCCTGCATGGCCGCGTTGGAGAGCGCCAACCCGTCGGCGCCCAGGCAAAGCGCCTTGATGAAGTCTGCGGGAGACCGCAGGCCGCCCGTGGCGATCAAAGTGACCTTGCCCGAGAGGTCTCTTTCGTCGAGAAAGCGCCGAGCTCGCGAAAGGGCAGGGATGGTCGGGACGCTGATGTGATCGCGAAACAGCGCCGGTGCCGCGCCCGTTCCGCCCCCGCGTCCGTCGAGGATGATGTAGTCGGCGCTGGCGTCGATCGCGAATTGCATGTCGCGCTCGATGTGGTTTGCGCTGAGCTTGAACCCGATCGGAATGCCTCCGGTCACTTCGCGTACCCGATCGGCGAAGCGTCTGAAGTCGTCGGGCGTGCTGAGATCGGAGAACGTGGGAGGCGAGATGGCTGGCTGCCCTTCGGGAATGCCGCGCACCTCAGAGATCTTGCCGCGGTTCTTGATGCCAGGCAGGTGCCCGCCGGTGCCGGTCTTGGCGCCCTGGCCACCCTTGAAATGAAAGGCCTGAACTCGGGGCAGGAGTGATTCCTTGAAGCCAAACTTCGCGCTCGCCAGCTCGTAGAAGTAGCGGCTGTTCTCGGCCTGCTCCTCGGGTAGCATTCCGCCCTCGCCCGAGCAGATGCCCGTGCCGGCGAGCTCTGCGCCGCGTGAAAGCGCGATCTTGGCTTCCTCGGAGAGCGCGCCGAAGCTCATGTCGGAAACGAAGAGCGGAATCTCGAGGTGCAGCGGCCTCTGCGCGCGTGGCCCGATCACGAGGCTCGTGTCGACGGGATGGTCTTCCATCAGGGGCTTGGTTGCGAGCTGCGCCACGATGAGCTGAATGTCGTCCCACTTCGGCAGGAGATCGCGCGGTACACCCATGGCCGTCATCGGTCCGTGATGGCCGAGCGTCTTGAGCCCTTCTCGCGCCAACTGATGAATGAACGCGACGTGGGGCTCTTCTGCGGTGGGTACCGGCTCGGGCAGCTCATGCGCTCGCGCGATCACGCCCGGACCGGGACGGCCCACGTCCGCTGCGGAGAACCGCTTGTGGGTGCCATCGCAGAAGGGCGCATTGGCGGTGTGCTTGCATGCGCAAAGAAATGCCGTCGCCGACTCTTCGGCCACGAATCGCTTTGGCGACAGGCCCGTGCCCGCGTGCGATCCGTCGCAGAAGGGTTGCGACTTGGAGCGGCCGCACGCGCAGAAGTGGTACTCGCGATCTTTCTCGAGCTCGACGCGGAGCGGCGCATTGCCGGCCACGATCGGAAGGGCGCGTTTGGGTTCTGTGGTCATCGGTCGTCTGATCCTTACGCGGACGAGCGTAGGTGTCGGTGCTGGCTGGGGCAATGCCGCTTGGCGCGATGGCGCGCGAGCGCGTAAAGCGCTGGTTGTGATGACGTTCGAGCTCGAACCCAGCGAACGAGGGCTTGTGGTGCACGCAGACAACCTGCGTGTGCTCGAGGCTTTGCCTGACGCCTCGGTCGACCTCGTGTACATCGATCCGCCCTTCAACACGGGCAAGGCTCAGGTGCGCCGCGCCTTGAGCACCGAGCGTGACCCGGAGGGCGATCGCACGGGCTTTCGTGGCGAGCGCTATCGCACGCGCGAGCTCTCGCGCACGAGCTTCGACGACGCCTTCGACGACTACCTCGCCTTTCTCGAGCCGCGCATCGTCCAGGTGTTTCGCGTGCTCAAGCCGAGCGGCAGCTTCTACTTTCACATCGACTACCGCGAGGTGCACTACTGCAAGGTGCTGATCGACGGTGTGTTCGGACGCGAGTGCTTTCTAAACGAGATCATTTGGGCCTACGACTACGGTGCGCGTACCACGAAGAAGTGGCCCGCCAAGCACGACAACATCCTCGTCTACGTGCGTGATCCCGCGCGCTATCACTTCGACACGGGTGAGGTCGATCGCATCCCGTACATGGCGCCAGGGCTCGTCGGTCCGGAGAAAGCGCTGCGTGGCAAGCTGCCCACCGACACCTGGTGGCACACGATCGTGAGCCCCACGGGCAAAGAGAAGCTCGGCTACCCCACGCAAAAACCGGTGGGCATTCTCGAGCGCATCGTGCGCGCGTCCTGTCCACCGGGTGGGCTCGTGCTCGATTGCTTTGCCGGTAGCGGCACCACAGGCGACGCGGCGCTGCGCACGGGTAGGCGTTTTCTGCTGGTCGACGTCAACACGGCGGCCATCGACGTGATGCGCCGGCGTTTTGCGTCCCATCCCACGGTTCGGTTCGAATCCTTGGCCGAGGGCTTCTAAGCCACAGCTCCCATCCCTTACTCTCGCAGTGGGGGTTCATGGAAGGCACTTGTCCGCGATGCGGGGGCAGTCGAGCGCGAGCGGCATCACCGGTTGCGTCGCCCTGTCGCACCTGTGGGTTCACCGAGATCGTCGTCTCTGCCGCGCCGCCAGCCAGCCATTCTCAGGGTGAGCCCGCCCGGTGGGGCACGGCCCTCGGCGGTTGCATCGCCGTGAGCGTGCTCGTGTTCGCCGGCGCGTTGGCGGTCGCGCACCTCGCCGCTGCTTCCGAGCCCGGCCCGTCGCGCTCGGAGCAGCTTCGGTTCGAGCCCTCGATCGTGAGCTACGAGTCGGGCATGATCTGCATCGAGCCCGCGCCCTTGGCTGCGGCGCATTAGTGGTCGCGTCTCACTTCACGCGGGAGGCCGCTCGCTGTGGCGCACCTCGAGAAACGCGTGGAGCACGTCGGCTTCGGCGGCGAGCAGCTTCTTCGCCTCGTGCGCGATCATTTGCTCGGCCAGGGGCCCGAGGGGTCGCAATAGAAGCGGGAGATTGTGGAGCTTGAGCTCGGCCCTTGCGCGGCGCACGGTGCGGCCCGGGGCGATCTGCTCGAGCACGATCTCGCCGTGGTTCGTGAAACGGCGCGCCACCTTGTCGGTGCACGGAACGTTGTCGAAGGACAGTGTATGGCGCCGTGAATCCCACGTGCTCTCTTCGATGAACTCGAACCAGTGGGGCGGAACGCGCTTGGGGCCGATGTGCTCGAACACAGCGCGCGGCTTGTACAGCACCCGCCGCTTCACGAGGCCTTCGACTTCTTCGTGCGACTGGGGCGTCACGTCGTTGAGCACGTCGTGGCGTTCGCGCAGGAACGGGTAGTAGTCAGGGTGGAACATGGCCGCTTCTACGGCTTCGACCGGGGCCTCGAACACGTGCTCCACTTCGAATCGCATCGTGTGTGTGCTTAGCACGAGCGCTGGCGCAGGCGGCGTCAGCTCTCAGCTCGCGCTCGGCACGTCGCGCTCGAGGCTCGTGCCTAGGAAACGGTCGAGGGCGTCGTCACCCGTCTGCAGGGCGAGAAAACGAACGCCGAGGCCGGGGCGTTCGCCTTCGGCCGGGGCCACGCGGTGCACCACTTGCCCCTCGGCCACGACGCGGGCCTGTCCGGGTAGCTCGACGGTCACGCGCACGTCGGCGCCCGGACTCATCGGCAGGGCCGTGCGCAAGAACAGGCCGCCCTGGCCAATGTCGATGGTGGTGCCAAACACCGTCGCGCCATCGTGCTCGAGCCAGCAGCCGCATCGAACCGCCACGCGCTGATAGACCCGGACACGCCTGCGCGTCTTGCCAGGGCTATCGTCACGCCCTACGGCGCGCTGACGTGCATGGACCGCCATTCAAATCATCTTCCGTGGTAGCGTGGTGTAAGTCAATAACTTGTCTGTGGTAGGTTGTCGTACATCACCGTGCTCGAGACTGTCGTTTGCCGCCTGGGCCAGGGTCTGTTACGGCGCTCCCATGGTGACATGGTGTGGCTGGGTGGCTGCGGGCCTGCTTTTCGGGTGCAGCGTCGCGTGTGATTCGGACGATCGACAGCGCGACGAGGCGCGCCGGTTTCTCGCGCTTTACGAGCAGCTCGACCACCGGCAGCCCCTCGCGCAGCGCCGCGCGCAGGTGACGGATCTCGCGCAGCTTCCGCTGCAGGCCGAGGTGGTCGTGAGCGCGAGGGACGCTTGCGTCGCGGCCCATCGGGCCCTGATCGCGGCCGAGCAGTCTCACGAGCAGGCCGCCTCCGAGCTCGAGCGTCTGCTCGCGGCCGGAGGCGGCGACGATGGCCCCCTCGACGGCGTCGAGTCGGCGAAGGTGCGCACGAGCATCGAGCAGGCAGAGGGCGCGCTGTCTGCTGCACGCTCGCGCTTCGAGCCTTGCGAGTCGCAGACGCGCTCTTTGTCGTTGCGCTTCGGGGTGCGCTGAGTGGCGATGGGCGCGCGGCGTTGCACAATGACGGGCATGGCACGGACGTGGCTCGTGGCAGCGGTGCTGTGTGCGCTCGGCTGCGGCAATCCGCCGAGTGACGGCGCCCAGGCCGCCGCGGTCTCGGAGACGAAAGCGCGGGTGAAAGGCGAGCGCGTCACGCCTCCGTTCGCGGTGCGCGGCGAGCTCGAGGGCCTCTTGCTCGTGTGGTACGATCCCCAGGGCGCGGCCCACACCGCGGCGCGGCGCTCCGACATTCCCGACTCGGCGCGTGCGCGCGTGCGCATCGACTCGCTCGAGCTTGCCCCGGAACAAAAGCTCGACCCCGCTTACGTGTACGTCGCCGATCTGACGAAGGCCTCGTCGAACGGTGACTACGGCGTCGAGAAGTGGCGGCGCGATGACTTCGAGGCTCTCGTGCTGCCCGTCGTCGAAAAGCCCCAGTCCGACGGCCTTTTGGCCAGCGGATCTGAGGTGATCATTTACGGCGCAAGCTGGTGCGGGGCCTGCAAGGAAGCCGCCAAGTTCCTCACCGAGCGCGGCGTGCCCTTCGTCGAGAAGGACATCGAAAAGGAGCCCGCTGCCCGCAACGAGATGCTGGAGAAGGCCCGCCGTCAAGGCGTGAGCACCCAGGGCATTCCCGTCATCGACGTGCGCGGCACGCTCCTCCCCGGCTTCGATCCGGGGCGCATCGACGCGCTGCTTGCGCGCGGCGGGTGAG
>CAYNOM010000133.1:0-12073 GCA_964398415.1 uncultured Polyangiales bacterium
TCGACTCCTATTGGGGCACCACGGACCTGGTCGCCATCGAGCGAACCATCCTCGACGCCGACGACAACCCCGATCTCGGCGATGTGGTCGTGACCCTCGGCGACGTCGTCGCCCCTAGATGTGGCAACGGCACCGTCGAGCAGGGAGAGGCCTGCGATGGCAACTGCCCCACGTCCTGCCAGAAGCCCAACGCCTGCACGAGCGCCACGCTCACGGGCAGCGCTCAGGCCTGCTCGGCCAGGTGCAGCTACGCGCCGGTCTCTGCCTGCGCCTCCGGCGACGGCTGCTGCCCCGACGGGTGCACGAACGCCAACGACAACGACTGCGCACCTTCTGCCCCGCGCTGTGGCGACGGTAAGGTCGACCCTGGAGAGACGTGCGACGGCAACTGTCCCACCTCGTGCCAGAAGCCCAACGCCTGCACGACCGCCGTCCTCACGGGCAGCGCGCAGAGCTGCACGGCCGCGTGCACCTACACGGAGACGACGGCGTGCTTGTCGCTCGACGGCTGCTGCCCTGCCGGCTGCACGGCGACGGTGGACGGGGATTGCGAGCGCACCGGGCCGGCACCTGGCGCCTGCAACTACAAGACGGAGCACGGGTACTGCGCACAGTACGTAGGCGGCGGGTATACCCCCGAGAGCGTCCGCAACATGTGCCCGAACAACTACGTGAGCCAGTGCCCCAGCGCAGGCCTCGTCGGCCGCTGCGCCCTCGCCGAGGGTACCCCCAGCGAAGCCGTCAGCTACTACTACACTGCGTCACTGACGCCAGCGCAGTGCAGGGAAGCTGGGGGACGTTGGTACTGAGGACGGCTGTGAAGAAGACACTCTGACTCGAGGAGCGGTGATGGTGCACAACCTACGGGTCGACGTGATTTCGCTGAACGAGCGCACCGCCTGGGATGCCCATGTGACGCTCCTGACCGAGGCCGTTCGCAGCGGTGTGCTCTCTGCAGAGGCCCGTGAGCGATTCGAAGGGCTGGTGGAGCACCTGTTGTCGTCCGGGGCGCGCATCGTGCTCGTCAGCAATGCCAATGGGCCCATCGCGCGCTGCGTCGTCGGGTTGCACAGTCATGAGGCACCTGTGCGAGCCTACGCAGGCTTCTTCCTGTTCCTGTCCTCGTCCGAGCATGAGCGCAAAGCCGCCGCGGCCCGCGCCATCGAAGCGAGCATGGCGGTGTCGCACAGCCTCGGGGCCGTGGAGCTGCTCGCGCCGATGGATATCCACAGTTGGCTCTCCTATCGACTTCGCGACGACGAGCACGCGCTCGAGTTTGGTTGGGAGCCTCCTCGCGACCGATCCTTGAGCGCCGCTCTTCACGAGCATGGCTTCAACCGACAGACACCCTATTGGAGTATTGGCAGCAGGCGACTCGTCGATGTCGCCGCGTACTGCGAGCCGCACTATCGAGCGGCACTCGACCGTGGTCATCGGATGGTGAGCTTCGAGAGCTACGCAGGCGAGCGCGACGAGCGCCTGATGCGTTTCCTGTGGAACGTGAGCCACGTGAGCTTTGCGAGGAGCCCCTACTTTCAGCCGATCTCGTTCGAGTTCTTCGTGCGCGTCTATGCCGCCGGGTTGGCATCGACCTCCCGTGAGCTCGGACGGGTGCTGCTCTCGCCCGAGGGCGAGGAGATTGGCTTTCTATGGTGCTTCGTCGATGGCGATACCCTCATCCTCAAGTCGATGGCGGTAGACCCTCGCTTTCAAGGGCAGAGGCTCGGGGAGGCGGTGTCCTACGAAGGCCTGCGAGCGGCGGCTGACGCAGGTGTTGACCACTACGTGAGCGCGCTGATGCTGAAGGGCAATCGCAGTGAGTTCTTCTCACGCGCGGGCGAGACGCTGTGGCACCACGAGTACGCGGTGTGGAGCTTACGAATCTGAAGCGATGTCCAGGCGCTCGACGCGCCCCGTGCTGCCGTCGAGGCGCAGGCGCTCGCCGTTCTGCACCCGCTTGAGGAGGTCGGGCACGCCTACTACGGCGGGGATGCCGAGCTCTCGCGCGACCACGGCGGAGTGGGAGAGGGTGCTGCCGCGCTCGACGAGCACGCCCGAGCAGGTGACGAACAGCGGCGCCCAGCCGGGGTCGGTGCGCAGGGTGACGAGGATCTTACCATCGACCGAGAGCTCGTCCTGAGCGCTCAGGATCACGCGCGCTTCCGATTCGATGACGCCGCCCGAGCAACCGATGCCTTGCAGCAGGCGCGCGTCGACCACGACCTCGTCGGCGAGAGTCTTTCGATAGCGGTTTCCGTGATAGACGGGGCCGACGGTCTCGAAGCGATGGGGCAGCTCCTTGCCCAGGTAGCCTTCGAACTCGGCTTTGCGTGCGCGCGCGATCGACGCGAGGTCTGCGCTCACGCAGCGGCCTTCGTGGTAGGCCTCGAGCTCATCGTCGGTGATGTAGAAGATGTCCCGCGGCGCATCGAGGCGCCCGGCTTCGTAGAGGCGCTCGCCAAGCCCGCGCGCGATGTCGCGGTAGAGGCCAAAGGCGCGAGTGCGACACAAGCGCATGTTCTCGCGATTCTTCACGGCACTGCGGGCGGCCTTGAGCACCTTCTTCGCGCGTTTGTGGGCAGATGCGGGGAGGCGCGAAAGGAGCTTCTGCTCGGCTTCGTCGCGGCGAGCGCGCTCTGCGATCGCCAGCTTCTCGGCGTCGAGGTCATCGCGTCCGAGGTAGCCGCGCACCACATCGAACAGAAAGCTCGCGTCCTCGCGCAGCGAGATGCTCTCGAGCTTCAGCTCGCCGATCACGCGGTCGCCGTAGCGTTCGATGTAGCGCTCGATGCGGGCTGCCAGCACGGGAAAGCGCGCTCGCACGAGCTCGAGCAAGTGCGCGCTCTTCTCGCTGCGAATCACGTCGGCCGCGCCGGGCGTGTTGCGAACGAGGGCGGCGATGCGCATGAGCTCGCGCGTGGGCTCGACCGATTCGATGCCCTCTTCTCCCCCGAGCAGGGCGCTCTCGAGGCCCTCGCTCTCAGAAAAGCCTGCCTGTGCGATCAAGCGCCTGACCTTACCCGTCGCCGACATCACGTAGATGTCGTTGATGATCGGCGTGTGCCAGTGGCCCAAGATTTCCTCTTCAGCGCGGTGCTTCTTCGCCATCAACTCCGAGAAGCTCGCCCTTTTGAACGCGGCGCGATCGAAGCTCTGAACGATGGCATCGAAGCGGGCGATCCAGGCGGGCACCGCCTTTTCGAGGGCCCGAATCTGGACAACCAACCCGACCAGGGTCCGCACCAACATGGGGATGCGTGCGAGCTTCTGGAGCACGGTGAGGCGCTCGTCCTCCACGAAGTCGACGGGTTCGGTCACGCCCATCATCTTCTCCATGTCGGCCTTGTTGCGCTGGAAGGCTGGCATGAGGAGAAGGACGCGATACCAGTTGTTGAGGTTGTAGTAGACGCGGCCGTGCACGAGCCCCAGCATGTTGCGAAACACGGAGTCGTAGGCGGCGAGCACGCGGCGCGGCACGCCGAGCGCTCCGAAGGCTTGGTGGTACACGCTGCGGTATGCGCGCGACGCAAAGGAGAACGTGAGCGGTGTGGTCACCCCGCAGTAGCTCTCCTGGATATTGCTGTTGTCGAAGATGAGGCGCGGGCCATCCTGGTTTTCGGGGGCGGGCAGCGTCGTGATCGGGCGGCTCTGCAAGATGTGGAGCGCGTCGCCATGCAGCGTCCACTCGATGTCTTGGGGCGCCCCAAACGCCTCTTGAATGCGCGCGGCCTCCTGCGCGATGCGTGCGACCTCTGCGCGCGTGAGGCAGCGGCTTTTGCGCCGCTCGCCTTCGATGGCGATCTGCTGCGTTCCCACGCCGGTGTTGGCGCGCACGATCGCCATGTCTTTGTCGGCGAGCTTGACGTCGACCTCTTCGCCGGCGTGGTCGGTCGTGAACAGATCGGTGTTGCAGGTGCCGTTGACGATGCCCTCGCCGAGGCCGTATGCGGCGCTGATCACGATGCGGTCGCGGCGACCGGTGTGGGGATCGGCGGTGAAGCACACGCCCGATACCTGTCCGTCGATCATCTGCTGCACGACCACGGCGACCTCAGGCAGGTCGCGGGCGAGCGCGCGCGCACGATAGATCGCGAGGCGCGACGAGAAGGCCGACGCCCAGCAGTGGCGGATCGAAGCACACACCTCGTCGAGGCTGTTTTGGAAGAGAAACGACTCGAGCTGTCCTGCGAAGGAGTGCGAGGCGGAGTCTTCACCCACCATGGAGCTGCGTACCGCATAGGGGCCCTCGCCGATTCTTTCGAGGCGCCGCACGACCTCCGCGCGAAGTGCAGCAGGCAAGGGCGTGCCGAGGATCAACTCGCGAGCCTCCGCTGCCGTAGCCTCGAGAGCTTGTGCATCCTCCTTGCGATCGAGCCCGGTCATGCGCGTGTGGAGCTCGCGCAGACGGGGCAAGGATCCGGCCGCCTCGAGCGCACGGGCAAGCCAGCGCGCATCGATCACGAAAAAGGGCGGCACGTGGGTCGCGGCGTCCCGAAGCTTGATCAGGCCCTCGCCCTTGCCGCCGACTTTCGGTGACTCGGCCTGGGCGCCCAGGGCCAACTCCTTGGGTACCGCATGCGGGCCCGATCCGTTTGCGTCGCGCTCAGCAGTTTTCGGTTCGAGACTCAGGGTTGCCATGCAACGCCCCTTTCCTGCAGCACCACCACGATGGGAGCGATGTGGCACGCGAGCAGCACGAGCCCCACCGCGTTTTCATTTCGCTTCCGACCGGCTTCGCTCGGCGCCCGCGCGAAGCTCGCGAGCGACAAGACGCTGGGCACGAAGGCAAGCAGCGTCGCCGCCGCCACGACGTTCACCCACGACGAGCCGAGGGTGTACAGGAGGGCGAGCTCGCTCGCGGCGACGACGGAGAGCGCGACGCACAGCGTGGTGACCGACCCTCCGAGCCCCAACGACTTCGTGTACGAGTCGACCTCAGGGCGCTCCTCTTCGGGGCCGCGCATCTTGCGTGTGAGCTCGAACGCAGCGCCTGCGGCGTAGGAGAGCACCACCAGAAAGAGCGCCGACCGACCGAGTGCACCAGCATGGGCGCCCATCAGGAAGAACCACAGCATCGCGAGAGGCGTGACCAGCATGTGCGATGCGGCGTACGCGACGAGCCTCGGCTTCAGCCAGTCATGGATGAAGAACTCCTTGAGCATCAGCAAGCTGTAGATGAGCACGACGGCCCATGCATAGGTGGCGCGTCCAAGCCCTCCGTCGGCCGCTAGCGACGCGAGCAACTGCGCGGAAACCGCGGCGAGGCCCACGAGCTTGAGCTGATCGAGAGTCACGAGTCCCCGTGACAGCACGCGCTCCGGGTAGTTCTTGACGTCGTCGTCGTAGTCTTTGTGCTCGTCGAACACGCGCAGCATGAGAAAGAAGCCCACGCCCGCGAGCACACCGAGCAAGTCGCGCGTGCTGAGGACGACGGGTGCTTCACCTGCTGCGTGTCGCCCACACAAGAGCGCGCAGGCGAAGAACAGCGCAGATACGATCACGTTGGGCGCGGGAAAGCGCTCTTGGGCCCAAGCCCATAGGCGTCGTGGTAGCGGGGTGGAGAGGGTCAACGTGGCCTGCATGGCAAACTCCTTGGAAGGGGAAGGTGAGGTGCGCGTGCTACGCGAGCACTTCGTGCACCATGAACGCGCCGTAGAAGAACAGCCGGTCATCCTCGGAGACGCCGGAGTGCAGCGTGGCGAGGCGCTCGTGGCGGGCCGCACGGGGTACGAGCAAGTTCCAGTAGGCGAAGCGACCGCCGGGACGGAGGCCCTCGGCGAGCTGTGCGAACAGCACGTCGGCCGTGTGGGCGTCCAAGTACTCGAACAGGTCTGACAGGTTGGCCTTGCTGAACGCGCCCGGGCCCGCGTCACGCAGCACGCTGCCGATGTCGCCGTGCACGAGGCGCACTCGATCGACACGCTCGCGCAGCCGCGCGTGAACTTCGGGGCGCAGGTAGGCTGGGCCCTGCTGATGCGGGTTCTGCAAGCGACCGGTGAGGAATCGTTCGAGGTAGTGGTTCTGATCCCAGCGGCAATGGGCCATGAAGTGTCTGAAGCGCCGGTACACCGCCTCTCCAATGTCGACGTCGCCCACGTGCGCGAGCTGGGCCGACGAGCGTCCGTCGCGAGCCATGGCTTCGGAGCTGAAGTGCTGCTGCACGGCCTTGCGCAGATCGTTCAGGTTGCCGCGTTCCTCGAGTAGAGCGGTCCGTGTTCTCGGGTCTTTGGCTGAGACCAGGTCGTGCGCGAGCTCGGCATCCCAGATGTGCGTGAGCCGCTGGGTGGCGAAGGCGCCGAAGTAGCGCTCGAGGCGCCCGCTCGCCACGATGCCCGAGCCGATCATCTCGGTGCGCGCATCCCAGTGGGCGCGGGTGGATGCAGACAGGGCCTCGCGCACGCGCCCGTAGAGCTCGAGGCGGTCGTCTCCAGGAGACTCGCCGACGAGGCGCGCAAGCTCCTCGACCGTAAGGCGCACGATGGCGGCCAGCTTGAGCTCGAGCAGGGCGAGCTCGGTCGGGTTGAGGTCGACGGCCGTCACCGAGCGCGCGCCCGCGGCGAGGAGGGCCAAGACGTTACAGCCGGCGCTGCAGATCGAGAGCACGTCGTCCTGGGGCGTGATCCCGAGTGAGCGACACAAGAGCTCCTCGTCCTCCCATACGCTTCCGTAGAGCAGCTGCTCGCTCGAGAGATGATCGTGCAAAGAGCTCATGTGGCCTCGCGTTGTTTGCGGATCGTCGGACGATCCAGCTTCGAGAAGTGGCGCGGGTCGAGCGCGATGGCGTCGACGAACACGATGGGAAGGTCTGTGAGACTCGGCGCATCGAGAAGCGCGGAGAGCTTCGCGCGGGCCTGTTCCGGAGCGGCGCCGTCGTTGAGCTGCACGAGGAGCTCGCCATGGGGCGCTTTTTCGTGAGAGACGAGCGCCGCGCGACGCACCTCAGGCAGCGCTTCGACCCGTGCTTCGATGGGCAGGGGCGAGACGGTGACTCCG
Organism: uncultured Polyangiales bacterium; assembly: GCA_964398415.1. GTDB lineage: Bacteria > Myxococcota_A > Polyangia > Polyangiales > DASUME01 > DASUME01. The sequence goes on from CAYNOM010000133.1 coordinate 6,994, forward strand.
TGACGCTCGATCAAGTCGGGCACGCGACCCGTGAGCCAGATTCGACCCTGATCGTCGACGAAGCCGAGGTCGAGCGTGCGGTGCCAGACGCCTCCGTCCGGGTCTCGCAGCTTGAGCTTGCGTTGGCTCTCGGGGTCTCCGAGATAGTGGTCGACGACGTGCGCGCCGCGGACGAGGATTTCGCCCTGCTCACCTTGCGCGACGAGATGTGGCGCGAGGCCTTCGGGCCCGAGTGTCGCCTCTCCCTTCGGCAGCCGTGCCAAGGCGAGCTCGCCCGTGGGGGCCTTCTTGCCGACGAGGTAGCCCGGGCCAGGCTCGCTCGCGACGCTGCGCGCGTCGATCTTGCTGATCGGTTCCGCTTCCGTGGATCCGTAGAGCACCGACACGTGCGCGGGCCCGAAGGCGCGCAGAAGCTTCTCGCAAAGCTGCGGCCCCACAGGGGCTGCGCCCGTCCAGACCTCACGCAACGCTGGGAGCTGCAAGCGACGTGCGATCAGCTCGTCCGCCAGGGCCTCGACGAACGCAGGGGGCGCGGAGATGCAGCCCACGTCGTGCTCGATCAGCTGCGACACGATGGCGCCCGCGTCGATGTCGTGGGGACGCAGCGGATCGAGGGCCGGCAGCACCGTGCCCACGCCGCAGCACAGATCGTGCAGCGCGAACACGGGGAAGGTCGTCATGTGTATCGAGCCCCGCGGCAACGGGTCGCGCGTGGCGACGGCGTGGTGCTGTCCCAGGGCCACCCCATGGGTGCGAACCACGCCCTTGGGTCGACCCGTCGATCCCGAGGTGAACGTGATGATGGCCTCGGTCTCCCTCGGCAGCTCGTATGGCTCCATGGGGCGCCCCGACCGCCTCAGGCTCGACAGGGCACGCGCGCCGAGGGCGGGGCCATCCACCGTGTAGGCGCGAGCGCCCCACAGGCCACGCAGGAGGAAGCGATAGCGAGCGAGTCGACTGGGCGAAATCATCGCCTTGGGACGTGCGGCGCGTACGGCGTGGGCGATGGCACCTTTGGAACGAGCGCTCGCATCGACGAACACCGCGCACACACCCCGGGCCGAAAACGCGACGAGCAGCGCGTAGAGGTCGACGGACAGCGGAGCGGCCACGAGCACGCGGTCGCCCACCTCGAAGCCCTCCGCGTCGAGCCCGTGCGCGAATTCTGAGGCCCTTTCCCAAAGCTCTCTGAACGAGACGCGTTCGCTGTCCGTGACGCGCCCGTCGCTCCACGAGCGCGGGATCATCAGGGCGAGTGCATCGGGGTACTTTTCCACCTCGCGCATCATCAGATGCACTGCAGTGGGCTCGCGCCGCAGCTCGGCGCTGGCGGGCGACATGTCAGACCTCGAGGGAAGGGGGGAGGATCGCGCGGCGCCTGGCGTCGTCACGCGCTGTCGTGAGCAGATCGATCATGCGCATCACGCTGCGGAACACGCGCGGCAGGAAGCGGTAGTCGCGACAGGTGTGCCCCATGGCGTAGATGGCGACGCGATTGATCAGAAAGTCGTAGAGGCTGAGCACGAAGCCCCGCTCGAACGACTCGCGATCGAGCCGGACGCCACTCTTGTGCGCGAGCAGAATGCGATACTGCTCGACGCGCAGGCGCACGTCCTCCTGCGTGAAGTCGCCGGTGAGCGTGAAGGCGAGCATCTCGGCGAGATCTCGCTGAGGGACGTGCAGCGTCGCGAGCTCCCAGTCGTAGGCACACAAGCGATAGCCGTCGCCCTCGGGCCGAAGCGCGAAGTTGCGGGGATTGAAGTCGTTGTGAATGAGGGTGCGCGGCATCGCTTCGAGCTCGGGCCAGAAGGTTCCGAGGTCGTCGATGATGCTGCGCCAGCGGGCGTGCGATGCGGCATCCACCCACTCCGGAAACTCGCGCCGCGCGTGGTCTGCGAGTGCGATCCACAGGTCTTGCGCGTCGGTCATCGCGCGTGTGCTCGGCACCGGACCAAGCCAGCTCTGCGCGCGAAGGTCGTTCTCCCGCCCGAGCCAGATGGCGTGCAGGTCAGCAAGGCCGTCGAGCAAGGCATCGAGATGCTCGGACTCGAAGCCCGACACGTCGTCGACCGTGTCCATCAGCGTGAGGCCCTCGAGACGCTCGAGCATCAGCACATAGGCCTCGCGCGCGTCGTCCTCGATCATCCCGTACAGGCGTGGGACGTGCCGCACGAAGCGTGGGTCCGTCTGTCGGTAGACCCCGAGCTCACGCTTGTGGCATCCCGTGAAACCGAGGATGTCATCCGCGCTGCGAATGCGTCGAAGCACTTCCTCGCCGCATGCCGCTGCCACGGTGCGCATGACCGTGGTCGCCTCCGTGTCGAGCGGTTTGACCTTCAGGATGAGGTCGAGCTTGCGCGCCTCACCGGAGGGGCTCTCGAGCGTCAGGCGGCGCGGCTCGAAGCCGAGCAGCTTGTTCGTGTTGCGGCTCGCGCTCAGCTCGGTGATGACGCTCGAGCCGAGCTTGACCTGGGTCTCGTCGACGGAGACGACCGTGTCGCCCCCGAGCACCTCGGGGGAGAGCGTCTTCTGAAACAGCTCTTTCGTGAAGTCGGACTTCTTGAGCCACGACACGGGGCGGTTTCGTCCGAGGCGCTCGTGGGCCGAGGCGAAATGCCCGCTGAGGATGGCCGACATGGTCGACAGATCGAGCGCCAGACAATAGCCGGCGATGATCTCGGCGAGCCGCCTCACCGATCCGGGGCCCGTGCACCCCATCATGTCGAGATAGTCGTGCTGCTGCGGGAGCTGGGTGCCACCGCCTACGGTGCCCACGATCAGGCAGGGCAAGAGCATGCTGGCGTAGATGCCGTCCGTCGCGGGCTCGATGTGTAAGATGCCCAGGCTCGACTCGTGCACGCTCGCGATGTCTTGGCCGCACGCGGTGAAGGAGGCAGCGATGACGTTGGCCACGTTGATGTTGAAGCCTAGTTGTCCGGCCTGCAGCGCCGCCGACACGCCGATCTGATGGTTGTACAGAAACTGCTCAGGCGTGACCTTGAGCACGTGGCCAAGCACCTTTCGGCTGAGGTGACATTCGGCCACCACGCGGGCGCCGCGGCCCTGAATCGCGTTGCCGAGGCTGGCCTTCTTGTCGCAGCTCAACCCCGCATCGATGAAGAAGTTATCGAGTTCGAGGCTCGGGATGTGCTTGATGTGCTCGAGGATCCATTGACATGCGGCCCAGGTGCAGGCGGTGGTCATGTTCTGACCGGCTGCGTCGCCCGTCTCGTACACGAAGCGCACGTGCACGACGCGACCGATGATGACAGGGGTCACCTGTCTGACACGGGCATGGCGGGACACCGAGCGCGCGCGCTCGCGAATTTCTTCTTCGTGGTCCTCGAGCCAGCGCACGAAGCGGCAGCCTTGCTCGATGTTGCCGAAGACGAAGCCTGGCACACGCGTCATGGTCTGACTCAGCACGCGCGTGCGTACGCCGCCGGCCAACGTGAGCGCCGTGGCTCCGCGGGTCGCGCTCGCCACGAGCGCCCCTTCGGTGGTGGCCAAGGGCAAGAAGATCTCGCCCTTGGCTGCGTCGCCGTTGAACCACAGGGGGCCCGCGGCGCCGACAGGAACCTCCACGCTGCCGATCAGGTTCTCGATGTTGTTGCGGAGCTGTCTCGCCACGAGGCGCGTGGGGCCGATGCTGTCGAGCGAGCGTCCGGTGCGCTCACGCAGAAACGACAGCCGCGACAGCCGCGCATCCTCGTCGTCGTGTCCACGCCCGGGCAACTTGCTCGTGTGAGCGGCATCGGGGGAGGTCGCCACAGACCCCTGCCCGTCGCGCGCGTCGGACAGCGACCAGAGGAGCGCGGAGGCGCGCGCGGTGGCTGGACGACAGCGCACCCAGAGCGCGCCCTCGCGGCCCTCCACGGACCCATCCACGGGCTGCGGATCGGTAGCGCGGCGAAACTGCCGGGTATCGCACATGGCGTCGATGGTGAGCTCGTCGAGGCTCGAGCTCGAGGAGCCCGAGAGAAACGCGCGAAGGGCGACGCTATCGCCGACGCTGAGGCGCGTGCCCTTGGGCACGATCAGGGCGATCGCGGAAGGTCCGCTCTCGACGACGCTGGCTTCGATCGTCTCGCCGCGAACGACGAGCTGTGCGCTTCCGCTCGCGTGCGAGGCGAGGGGAGCGAGGTCCGGTTGGGTGTCTCGTGCGGTCGACATGGGGGGAGGCTCTTCAGGGGGCAAACACGAAGTTGACGTTGGCAACTTTCGTGCCGCAGCCGGGCGCTGCGAAACCCGTGGAGTTACGGAAGAGCGCGTGGGGTTACGCGCTAGTAGGGACAGAACTTCCTGCGTCCCCGCAAAGAAAGTGTCCCACATATGAAGGGCAAGTCGGCTCTGCGCCAGTGCGTGTGTGTGCCTTGCGACACAAGTTACAAAACGGTCGCAGGACGGCATTCTTGGCCTGGGAGCCATGCAAGCGAACACACACACGCGGGCTTGAGGGCGCCGCGCCGAACATGCCCATGGCTCGGCTCGCGCGCCGACTGTGACACCGGTTACGTGCCGTTGCTTTTGTGCGGTCCCGCGATGGCATGCGCGGGTCGGCTGCGCCAAGAACGTGCAACATGACTCCCCCCGTTTCGCGCGCGCTCGAGAAGCGCTGGGTGCTGGCCCTCGTTTCGCTGCTCCTGACCGTCGGTCTCGGATTCGCAGCGGCAAGCGTCAAGCCCGACTATTCCATCGAGCATTTCTTCCCCACCTTCGACCAGAGCCGCGTCGACTACGAGCGTTTCAAGCAAGACTTCCCCTTCGAAGACGCCCATGCCTTCGTGATCGTCGAGGCGCCCGACCTGTTCACGCGCGCGGGCCTTCGGCGCATCGAAGCGCTCGAGCACGATCTCGGAAAGGTCGCCGGTGTCACCGATACCCACGGCCCCTCGAGCGTTCTCGACCTCGTCGACGACGCGGAGGGTCTGCGCATGGAGAAGGTATTCGGTGGCGACGAGCCGACCGACGCCCAGATGGCGCACGGCAAAGAGCGGCTGCTTGGGGACCCGATGTTTCGCGGTGCGATGATTGCGAAGGATGGACGCGCCGTGAACATCGTCGTGACACTCACGCGTGA
>CAYNOM010000134.1:0-7767 GCA_964398415.1 uncultured Polyangiales bacterium
GTCGCCACCGTCGAGCTCGAGCACCTTTTCGTAGCACCGGATGGCACCGTCGAGGTCTTCCGCGGGCCCTTCGGCGATGCGGGCAGCCTCGCGCAAGCGCTCGATGGCGGTGTGACGATCGGACTCGCGCTCGGCCCAACGCCCGAGCGCCCGCACGAGGTCTCGGTAGCGCTCGCCATCGCGCAGGAGCTGGGTCAGCGCCTCGTGAGCAGGCTCGTGATCGGCATCCACCTCGAGCGCGCCCTCGAGCGCAGTACGTGCCGCGTCATTGTCGCGCACGTGCTCGCGATACCAGCGAGCGGCGCGCATCCACAGGTCGCGCCTGTCGGGACGGCTCACCTCCTGCGACTTGCAGGCGGCCTCGACGATCCCACGCAGGGCTTCGGCTGTACCCCCTGCCACGGCCACGCGCTCGATCTCGTCGAGGAGGCCGAAGTCGGTCTGGTCGAGCTCGAAGGCGCGCTTGAGCGCATCGACGGCCTTGCCGAACTCGTTGAGCTCCCGTTCCCACAGCGAAGCGAGGTCCATCAGCAACGTGATGCGCTCCGGGCCCTCGCCGGCCAGATGGATGCGCGTCTCGTACAGCTCGGCGACGCGGGCCATGTCGCCCGCCTGACGATAGACGCCGTCGAGAATGTCGACGATCTCGGGGGCCAGGGAGCGGTCTGAAAGCAGGCGCTCGAGGGCCACCACCGCGCGCGGATCGAGGGGCTCGCGTTCGAGCACCTCACGGTACGCGGTGAGGGCGCCCGCTCCGTCCTGGAATGCGGTCTCGCGCAGCTCGCCGAGACGCACCAGCAGGGACGCGGCCTCGTGCGCGTCGGCCGTCTGGGCCACCCGTCGCTCGAGGACCTCGGACAGCTCCTCGTTGCGCCCAGTGGCCGTGTAGAGGCGGTCGAGCTCTGCGAGCAGCTCCGGGTCGTCTCCTCCCTGTTCGAGCGCCCGCACGTTCGCTTGAATCGCACGCGGCAAGTCGTTCAGGGCCGTCTCGGCGATGCGTGCGACGCGACGACACAACTCGCGGGCCACGTGGGCATCCGAGGTCGCGCGCGCGCGCTTCTCGAAAGCATCCGCGGCCTTCAACCAGCCCGTTTCATCGGACGACGCGAGCCGCTCGATCTCGGCGTGCAGGGTCTCGTCATCGGCATCCTGAGCGAGGGCCTCGCACAAGGCGTCGAAGGCGGCCTTCTGATCGCGACGCCCCTGCTCGTGCACCTCGGCGAGACGCACGAGACGCGTCTGCCGATCGATCGGATCGGCCTCGGCCGACACGCTGCGCGCCATGATCGTCGCAAGCTCGTCCCAGCGCTCGTGCGTGCGCAGCACCGGCTCCAGGATCTCCTGCACGCGCAGGCGCCACTCGGCCGTCTCGCCAATGCGCATCAGCGCCTGGATGCTCGCCTCGTGGGTCGGCGCGAGCCCGAGCACTGCGCTGTAGCTGTCGAGCGCCGCTTCGATCTCGTCGAGGTGCTGCTCCTCGAGCTCGCCGATGCGGTGTGTCAGCTCCACCCGCGAGGCGTCGTCCTCTGCGAGATCGAGGCTGCGCCTCAGGTTATCGAGCAGGTCCGTCCACATCGACTCGCGCTGGAACAGCGTCGAGAGCGCATCGATGGCCTCGCGATGTGCAGGCTCGTCGTCGAGCACACGCCGATAGGCGTCGATGGCCTCCGAGGTCCGGTCGAGTGGACCGCTCAGCACCTGGCCGAGGCGTAGGTTTGCGTCGATGCGCTCCTCAGCATCGGCCGCGAGATCGGCACGACGACGCAAGACATCGGCGAGCGACGGGAAGTCACCCGCACGCTGGTAGAGCCGATCGAGAGCCTCGAGGCTCGTCGCATCGTCGTCGACCTCAGACAGGGCAGAGCGGTAGGCGATGATCGCGGCATCGGTGTCGGCGAGCAGCTCATCGAGCACCGAGCCCGCCCGCCGCCACAGCTCGGCGCGGTCGAAGGAGTCGGTCGCACGCGCCACCTTACGCTCGAGCAGGCTCACGAGCCCGCGCCAATCACCCACCATCGTGAGCAGCGCCTCGAGCTCGTCCATGGCTGCGACGTCGTCGGGATCGGCCTGCACGAGACGCTCGTAGGCCGTGATCGCTGCGCGCGGGTCGCCGCGACGCTCGTCGTGGACCTTGGCGATGGCCGACAGAAGACCCGCCTTCACGTGGCTGTCGTTCGCGGCGGCGACGGCTCCCTCGTAGGCCTCGACGAGGCCATCCCAGTCGCCGAGCGATGAAGCGACGCGCTCCACCTCGAGCCGTGCCTGATCATCGCGCGGGTCGACCTCGAGGGCGCGACGGAACGCGCGCAACGCATCATGGGGCGCCTGTCCGCGCTCCTCGTAGAGCTGGGCAATCTCGAGCAGGAGCCGCACCTGACCGACGGAATCGGTTTCGATGTTGAAGAGCTGCTCGTTCAGCCAGATCTCCTTCTGCCACTCTCCGTTCGACTGGTAGAGCGGGGCCAGGATCTCCGCCACGCGGCGCAAGAGCTCGGGTCGTGCGGCCAAGCGCTCGAGGGCTGCGCGTGCTCCCGCGTTGCCGGGATCGACACGCGCAATATCCTCGTAAACGTCGATGGCAGAGGCCACGTCGACGAGGTGCTCCTCGTACAAGGTGGCGAGGCGCAGCTTGAGCTCGAGCTCCTTGGGAGAGCCGATGGCCGCGTCGATCTGCGACCGCAGGTGATCGGCGAGATCGGACCAACGCTTCGACTGCGAAAGCAAGCGGTCGAGGGCCTCGGTGGCTTCGTTGTCGTGGGGCGACGCCTCGATCACCTCGTGATAGACGCGCACTGCCTCGTCGGTCTCGGCCAGCTCGCGCTCGAGCACCCGCGCGAGCTTCTGCAGGCAGTCGACGCGACGCGCGTTGTCGGTCGCGAGGTCCGCCTGCGCACGGTAGAAGGCGCGCAGCTCGTCGGGCGCCCGCTTGCGCTGGAGGACTTGCTCGAGCGCGCGCGCCACGGCTGGCTCCGTCGGGTCGAACTCGAGGGCGCGCTGGTACAGCGCCGAGGCGCGATCGAGATCGGCGCCGTGCTGTTCGCGTAGCCCGGCCGCTGTCACCGCGATCTTGACGGCCACGTCGTCGTGAATGCCCACCTCCTCGACGAACTGCTCGTACACCTCGGCCACGCGCAGGGGCTTTCCCAGCACGCGCGCCAGGCGCGTGAGCGATTCCGCGGTGTGCGTGTCGGTGGGATCGACGCGGAACAGGCGTGCATAGGTCTCGAGGGCCGCATCGAGGTCCTCGAGCTGCACCTCGTGCAGCTGGGCGAGGCGCGACAAGAGATCCTTCTTGCGCTCGGTATCGTCCTCCGCCTCGAGCTGGGCCTCGAGTGCGCGAGACAGCTCGGGCCAGGCCGAGGCGCGCAAGTACACCGGCTCGAGCAGCTCCGCCGCCCGAGGCCTGAGCTGCGGGTTCTCGAGCATCCCCTCGAGGGCCGCTCGCGTCGCTTGATGCAAAGGAGCGCGCGTCAGCACGTCGGCGAACAGCTCGAGAGCGCGCTCGTCGTCGTCGAGGTGTGCGCGCTCGAGCTCACCGAGCTTGAAGCGCACCTCGACCATGTCGCCGATCTCGGTTTCCATCTGCCGCTCGTACATCGTCCCGAGATCAGCCCAGCGCGCGGCACGGCGGTACAGCCCCTCGAGCCCCGCGAAGACCTCGACCCCGGCGCGCTCTTCGAGCACGCGCTCGTAGGCGTCGATGGCAGCGGGCACGTCGTCGAGCTTGTCGGCGCACAGCTCGGCCTGGCGCATGAGGAGCTTCGTGCGTTCGATGGGCTCGGCAGACAGCTCCGTCTTCGTGCGCAGCACCTCGAGCAACGCGCGGTGGTCACCCTCGTGAAGGTGCAGCTCCTCGAGCGCGTCGAGCACCTCCCCGTCGTCGGGACGCAGGGCCAGGGCCTTCTCGAAGTACTCGCGTGCGAGGGCCCGGTGGCCGAGCTTGTCGCGCGACACCTTCGCAATGCGCGTGAGAACCACGCGCGAGAGCTCCTCGTCGGCGACGTCCGGCGCGATGTCGCGCAAGAGCTGCACGTAAGCCTCGAAACGACCGGCCACCTGCGAAAGCCTGTCGAGCTCGTCGAGCATCAGACCGAGATCGTGCTCCGAGAGCGCGACCTTCACCGCGCGTCCCATCAACGCAAAGGCACGTCCACTCTCGGACAGGCCTCGCTCGGCCACTTCCGCGGCGCGGCGCAGGGCGCTCAAGCGCTCGCCGGGGTCGTCGGTTTCGGCGACCACCTCGAGCGTGCGGATCAATCGGTCGTGCTCGTCGGTGGCCTCGTAGTAGGGCACGAGCGCGCGCGCAGCGTCGATCCGCATGTGCCCGCCTGCCGCCACCATCTCTTGGAGCGCGGACAAAGTCGGGCCGTGCGCGGGCTGCTCCTCCAGCACCGAACGATAGGACTCGAGCGCCGCTTCGAGGGCGCCCGTGCGCTTTCGCATCAGCTCTGCGGCGCGGAAGCGCACCTCGGCGCGCTCCGCCGGATCGCTGACCAGCTCGAGCTCGATCTCGAGCGTGTCGAGCAGATCCTGATGACGCTCGGTGACTTCGTACACGCGTTGCAGGGCCGACAAGGTGTCGCGGTCGTTGCCGAAGCGGCTCAGCACATCGTTGTAGGCTGCGATGGCGCTCTCGTGATCGCCGAGCTTCGACTCGTACAAGGCGCCGACGCGACGCGCGATCGAGCGTGCCTCGTCTTCACTACCCGCCACGACCTCGTGCTTCTGCAAGACACCGATGAGATGCAGCCAGTCTTCGCCGGTTTCGTAAAGACGCTCGAGCGAGACCATCGCCGGCAGGTCGGCGCTATCGAGATCGAGCCGCTCTACCCAAGCCTCGATGGCGCCGGGTACGTCGGAGAGCCGATGCTCCCTGAGCTCCGCGAGCTGCCCCAAAAGATCGCGCTTCTTGTCGAGATCGAGCTCGAACTGCACCTGCAGGCGTAGGGCCTGGGCGAGACTCGCGTGGTCTTCCGCCATGAGGTGCAGGCGCTCGAGGGCCCGCGCCGCCGGCAGCACCACCTCGGCGTTGTCGGGATCGGACGCGATGAGCTTCTGGTAGGCATCGATCGCACGCGTCGCGTCGGCGAGGTACAGGTCGTAGAGCTCGGCCAGCTCGCCGAGGATCTCCGTTCGCACCTCACCGCGCACCGCCCGCTCGAGGGCGCGTTCGAGCACCTGACTGCGCTCGACCTGCTTGTTGGTCGCCGCCGCGAGGCGCGCAAGCTCCTTGCGTGGCGTGGCATCGCCGGGGTCGGCTTCGATCGCGCGCACGTAGGCGGCGAAAGCGTCGTTCATCCGATCGAGGTGATTTTCGTGGAGCTCCGCCACGCGCATCAGCGCCGAGACGCGCGCGCCGGGGTCCGTGAGCGCTTCGAGCTGCACCTCGAGGACGCGTGCGAGCTCGGCGTGGGCTCCCTGCGCCGTGTAGAGCGGCTCGAGCAAGCCCGCGATGCGCTGGCGTTGGCCGGCATCGCCGATCAGTCGCTCGAGGGCCTCCTGGGCCCTCAAATGCGTGGGCTGCTCCTCCAGCACGGAGGCGTACTGGTCCACCGCCTGAGAGGCTTCCTTGAGCTTGAGCTCGTACAGCTCGCCGATCCGGAAGGTGAGCTCGATGGCCTCCTTGCCCTCGGCGTTCTGCCGATCGGTCTCGAGCAGCCCCACGAGGTCGCGGAAGCGTTCGGCGCGCGTGTACAGGCGCTCGAGGGCGCGCATCGACGTGGGATGCAGAGGCTCGAGCGCGAGCACCTCCTCGTAGGCGCGGATCGCCATGTCGACGTCGTCGAGGATCTCCTCGAACAAGAAGCAAACCTGAAGCAAGAGATCGAGCTTCTGGTGGGGGTCTACCGTGTTCGCGATGCGATTTCTGTACAGCGCCTTGAGGTCGTCCCAGCGCTCGGCGTTCGTGTACAGCTCACGCAGCGATTCGTAGGCTGTTTCGGCCAGCGGATCGTGGGCGAGCACGCGCACGTGAAAGAGCTCGGCTTTCTCGGGCTGGCCAAGTTGCTCGTCGTACACCTTCGCCGTCCGCGCGCTCAGCTCGGCGACGTCGTCGGGCGACAGATCGGCCGCCTCGACCGCGGTGGCGAACGCGACCGCCAGCTCCTCGACCGTGCCGGCTTGCTCGGCCATGCCCGAGAGTCGATCCCACAGCTCGGGGTTCGCAGGGCTGTCGAGGAACGCGGATTCGAGCGTGGTGTAGGCCGCACGGGGATCGCCCTTCGTGCCGGCGATCTCCGCGATACGCAGCTTGAGGGCGCGCTTCTCGGTGCGGTCTGTGGTGGACCCGAGCCGCTGCTCGAGCACCTTCGAAAGCTTGTCGAGCGCCATCGTCCGATCGTAGACGGGCTCGAGAATGTGACCGATGCGCCGCGACTCGGCTGGGAACTTCTCCGCCAGACCCTCGAGGGCAGAGACCGCGCGCGCCTCGTTGGGATCGATCTCGAGCACCGACGTGAACGCCGAGATGGCGCGGTCGACGTCCCCGAGATGATTGCCCGCCGACATGCCGAGCCTCAGCGTGAGCTCGAGACGCTGGGCGGGCGACGGTGCGAGCGCGATGCGCTTGTCGAGGATGGCCGCATGCTCGGCATGGGCTTCTTTGCCGAGCAGTAAACGGTCGAGGGTGGCCAACGTCGCGTCGTGCGTGGGCTCGAGCTCGGAGAGCGCACGATAGCGCGCGATCGCCCCGTCGATATCGAGGAGCTCGTGCTCCTCGAGCTTGCCGAGCTCGGTCAGCAGATGGATGCGCTGGGACTTGTCGTCGGTGAGCTCGAGACGGCGCGACAAAAGCCGCCGCAGGGGCTCGTACTGCTTCATGTTGCGGTAGATGCGCTCGAGGATCTGCGAGGCCTCCTGATCGGACGGCTTGCCCTCGAGCAGCTTCTCGAGCTGCTTGGCCGCTTCCTCTGGCCGCTTGAGCTTGTCTGCAAATAGCGCCGCCACGCGACGCCGCAGCGCCACCTGAGCCTCGCCCTGTTCGCGGTCGGCACGGGCGGCGTAGATCTCGGCGAGCTTGCCCTCTGCGTGCGAGAGCTCGGCCGCGGCCTCGAGACGCGCGCGCACTTCTTCATCGTGGGGCGCGAGCGCGTAGGCGCGACTCGCGTGCTGCATCGCACGCTCGCCCTCGCGCAGCTTTTGCTGGGCGACGTCGGTCAGACGATTGAGCAAGGCGAGACGCTCCGCCTCCGCGCTCTCGGGCAATTGGGCGAGCAGCACCTCGAGCAACTGGTGGACGCGCTGCCACTTGTCGTCCTTCTCGTAGAGCGGCAAGAGGGCGCGGATCGCGCGCTCGTTGTCGGGGTCGACCGACAACACGCGCTCGTAGCTGCGGAAGGCGCGCGCTGGCTCGCCGAGCTCGCGCTCGTAGATCTCCGCCGCACGGAAGCTGAGGCGCGTCTTGAGCTCCGGATCCTCGGTCTTGTCGGCCGCCGTGCCGAGCACGTCGACGAAGCCTTCGAAGTCGCCCGCTTGGGAGTAGAGAATCTCCACGCCGTCGAAATCGCCCGCCGCGAGATAGGTCTCGCGCAAGGTGCGCATCGCGCGGCCGTTCTTCGGATCGCGAGAGAGCACGCGCTGCCATGCGTCCGCGGCGCGCTGCGGATCTCTCGTTCGCTCGGCGTGCAAGCTACCGAGACGCGACAGCAGCTTGATCTTGGTGGCGTCGTCCTCCGCGTGGGTGACCCGGTGCTCGATGGCGCGGGCGAGCGCCTCCCAGTCTTTGGCGCGCTCCGCGAGCTTTTCGAGCGCATCGAGGACCTTGCTCGA
>CAYNOM010000134.1:7867-11975 GCA_964398415.1 uncultured Polyangiales bacterium
TGCTCGATCCAGAGCTTCGCCACGCGGCTGTAGAGCTCGACCTTGCGCTTCGGGTCCTCGGCGAGCTCGGCTTCCCTCGTGAGCACGGGGATGAGGTCGCTCCAGCGCCCCATGGCCTCGTAGGTGCGCGCAAGCTCGGCCGCCGCTTCCTGGCTGCCAGGATCGGCCTGCAGAATCGCGTTGTAGGTCGCGATCACCATCGCCTCGAGCCTCAGCTCATCGCGATAGATCTCGAGGAGCTCACGCAGCAGCGAGAGTTTCTGCTCGACGTCATCCGCCGAGAGCGCGTCCACCTCGACGCGCAGAAGCTCCACGAGCGCGTTCCACTTGCCCGAGCGGCGATACAGGGTCTTCAGCGCCGAGACTGCCTCTGCATGCGATGCGTCGTGACGGAGCACGATCTTCCAGGCGTCGATCGCACGCTCGAAGCCCTGGGGATCGTCCTGCGCGAGACGCGCGATCTCGAGCGACAGCTTGACGCGTTCGGCTTCGTCTGCGGCGCGACGCTGTGCGTCGGAGAGCACCGCGAGCAGCTTCGAGCGGTCTTCCTCGGCCGTGTACTGCCCGCGATAGAAGTCGAGCATCACGGGCTGGCTCGGGTCGGCGCGACGCACGCGCGCGAAATAGGGCTCGGCCCGCTCGGGACGGCCCAGCATGCGCCACTGCACCATCGCGATCTGGAGCAGGATGCCTTGTTCGGCGTCGGCCTTGAGCTGACGCGCGCGCAGCGCGTCTTCGTAGACGGCGACCAGGTGGTCCCACATCTCGCACTCGGTGAAGTAGGAGACGAGGAAGCCGAGCGCCTCCTCGTGCGCTGGAGTCAGCTCGAGCACGCGCTCGTAGCACTCGGCCGCACGCGCCCTGTCGTCGAGGTGCTTTGCAAGCACACGCGCTGCGGCGAGCAACAGGCCGAGCTGATCGTCGCGACCGGACACCTCCTTGGCCGCGGCGTAGAGCACCTCGCCGAGCTCCTTCCACTTCTCTCGCGCACGCAGGGTGATCTCGAACAGCCGCGCCGCGCGGGCGCTCGCGGGATCGGTCTGCCGGGCAGCCCTGAAGAGCCGGTCGACTTCCTTGTTCTTGCCCTTTTTCTTGTGCTGCCAGAGGATCGATGCTGCGCGCACGAGCAGTGACGTCTTGAGCGTGGCATCGCTCGCTTGGTCGGCCTGAGCGATGAAGTGATCGGCGATCTCCTGCCAACGCTCGGCGGCCGCCCTCAACTGCTCGAGGGCGCGCTCGGTCGCCTCGTGACCCGGCGAAAGCCCGAGGGCGCGCTCATAGGCCGCGATCGCCCCCGCGTCATCCATCAGGTCTTCGCGACGCACCCGGCCGAGCTCCCGACACAGGACCACCTCGAAGTCCGGGTCGTCGGTCAGCTCGAGCTCGAGCTCGATGAGCTTGGCAGCCGCGAAGCTCTCCCCACGCACCTCGTGCTGGCGCCGCGCGAACTCGAGCAAGCGCACCGGGTCGTCGCCTGTGCGCTTCGGGTCCTTGCTCGCGAGCGCCTGCTGCAGTCCGTCGAAGGATTCCTTCGACCAGGGGTCCTCTTGCAGGGCCGCCAAATAGTTCGCCACCGTCAGCTCGGCCATCGATCTCCCCAAATGCCAGCGGCATACGCGGTGCACTCGACACGGCTCGGGCGGATCCGCCCAAGGCCCGTCGCTCACCTCAAAAGCTCACCCAGAACAGGTTGAATTCAGACGATTTGAATCGCGCGCATGCCCGGCTACGGAGGCATCGTAGCGACCCCCGTCCATCCCTGGCAAGCCCGAATGCGGAGAAGATTTTGCGTGTCAGAACAACATGATGGAGCCGGCCCAGCTCAAGGCGCCGAGCGTGACGTAGCCGCTCACGAGGTGCACACCTGACAGCATCTTCAGCGTGTCGTAGTCGTTCGCGCGATCGAGCCCCGTGAGGCCCGGATTCGCGACGACCACGCCGATCGCCATCTGCGCCAGCATGCCGGTGAGGTGAACCCAACGCAGCAGCTTGTGCATGCGCACGTTCTTCGCGAACTTGCTGTCGCCCACCGAGGCGTTGTCGGGATCGGGCATGGCGATGGCGAGGGCCAGCGTGGAGAAGTAGAGCGCGCCTGCGCCGAAGCCCGTGATGGCGTGAAACCAGGGTGTCCCGGAGCAGGTGTCTTGGCTGGGAAACGCCTTGCCCGTGAGGCAGGGCGTCTCCTCGCGCGACGTGATGAGTGGAGCACCGTAGAGGTTTCGGTACTGGATGGTGCCGGCGACCACGGCCACCGTCGTCATGGCCCACGTCGCGATGCCGAGCGTGCGGTGGATCTTGGCGAGGTTCGCCCGCTGCTTGAGCTGGCTGACGTACTCGTCCTGGCTCAGCTCGCTGGCGGGCGCGCCGCTGAGCTGCGCCTCGGTCTCGAGCTGGGCCACCACAGGCACGGCCGAATGGGGCAGCGCCGCGACGCTGGGGGGCGCCAGACTGAAGCCGAAGATGGGCGTGGCGAGGAGCAGAGCGGTCAGTGTTCCCATGCGTCTATTCTTTCCTGGCACGAGGGCGACGCACCTTCAGCGCCGCAAGGAGCGCACCCCCGCGCGGTGCACCTTACCAGAGAGCTCGTGTCCGACGACAGCCGCAGCAACTTTGCCTGCCTCCCAGAGCTTGTCGAGGTCGATGCCCGTGCCGATGCCCATGCCGTGCAGCATGTAGACGAGATCTTCGGTGGCCAGGTTGCCCGCCGCGCCCGGCGCGTAGGGGCAGCCGCCGAGGCCGCCCACCGAGGCGTCGAAGGTGCGAATGCCCATGTCGAGCCCCACGAGCACGTTGGATAGGGCGGTGCCGCGCGTGTCGTGCATGTGCAGGGCCACCTGCTCGGGCGAAAACGAGCCCAGAAACAGGCGCAGGATGTCGCGGGTCTGCTTGGGCGTGCCCACCCCGATGGTGTCGCCGAGGCTCACTTGGTAGCAGCCCTGCTCGATGAGCTTCTCGGCGATCTCGAGACCCACGCGCGGGTCGATCTCCCCTTCGTACGGACAGCCCCAGAGCGTGGAGACGTAGCCACGTACGCGCATGCCGAGGTCGACGGCTGGCCCGATGACCTGCTCGAAGCGAGCCAGCGTGCTCTCGATGCTGTCGTTGACGTTGCGCTTGTTGTGCGTCTCGCTGGCGCTGATGAACACGGCAAGCTCGCGGATGCGCGTCTTCTTTGCCCGCTCGAGCCCGCGCGCGTTGGGACACAACGCGCTGTAGCGGGTGCTGCCCTCGGGCAGCATGCCGAGCACCTCTTCGGCGTCGGCGAGCTGCGGGATCCACTTCGGCGACACGAAGCTCGTGGCTTCGATACGCTCGACACCCGCCGCGACCAGCGCCTCGATGAGACGCACCTTGCGCGTGGTGGGCACGGTGACGGCTTCGTTTTGCAGGCCGTCCCGCGGCGAGACCTCATAGATGGAGACGCGATCGGGAAGCCTGTCGAGCATGCGCGCAGCCTAGCATTGGGAGGCGACCCTGCGCCCTCTTGCGAACGTTCGCGTTTTGACCAAGCATACCCGAGCCATTCACCGCAGACGGAGCATTCCGAAGCGGATAAGGGAGCCTTCATGAAGAACGCATTGGTGACGGGCGGCGCGGGGTTTCTCGGCAGTGCCATCGTGCGCGAGCTGGTCGAGCGCGAGGTGGCAGTGCGTGTGCTTGCGTTGCCCAACGAGCCCATGGACAACCTCGAAGGGCTGCGCGGCGTGGAGGTCATCCGCGGCAACGTGATGTCCACCGACGACACGGCGCGCGCCGCGACGGGCGTGGACACCGTGTTTCACTGCGCGGCCATCTACAAGGACTACATGGCCGACCCCACGCCCATGTACCAAGTGAACATGCGCGGCACGTTCAACATGCTGGAGGCCTCGCGCCGTGCGGGCGTCGAGCGCGTGATCTACACCGCGAGCGTGGTGGCCCTCGGCCGTCCCGAGCAGGGTCAGCTCGCCGATGAGACGACCCCCTACGACGCCTGGGACCTCAACTTCCACTACAGCCGCTCCAAGCACCTGAGCATGATGACCGCGCTCGACTTCGCGGCCTGGGGCCTCGACGTGCGCGTGGTGTGTCCCGCGGTGGTGTTCGGGCCGGGTGACATCGGGCCCAC
>CAYNOM010000135.1:0-11971 GCA_964398415.1 uncultured Polyangiales bacterium
ACGTTCCGCTCATGTCTTTCCCCTTGTGTTGTCTGGACGCAGGCAGAGCGCGACCGCCTTCCCCGACGGGCTCGGCACGAGCCTTACTCGGGGGCAGCGCAGCAGCGTTCCACCTCGGGCGGACGTTTCCGTGCTTCACACTGATGAGTCAAGCATCAGCGGCGAGGTCGCACGCCTACTGTGACCTTTCGCCTAGCGGTGAAGCTCACAAGTGCACGCTGCGAGACCCGGCTGTTTCGCGTCGAAGCGGCCACTGTATCCGCGCATCCCACCGGCGGCGCGCAGTGTGGCCGTACGAGATGAGCCCACAAACGCCCAGAAATGCGGCCCTGTGCTCACGGGGCGCAGGCCCGAAGGAGGCATTGTGAAGCTCTCCCGCGCTCTGGAACAGTGATGGAGCAAAGGAGTACCGATGGGCGGCGATCGGCAGTGGGTAGGTTTTCTGAGGCTGGCCCTCTCGAGTCTCTGTGTTGCAGGCTGTGCGGAAGGCAAGCTCTCCGGCGAGTCCGACGCCGCGTCGCCGGGCGGGTCGTCTGGTCGCGATGGGGGCAGCTCCACCACGCGGGATGGCGGTGGCGAGTCGGACGCGGGCAGGCCTGTGTGCGAAGGCAGCGAGGTGCGCTGCGCTGACGGCTCCTGCTGCGATCCTGTGACGGCCATCGAGCTACCCGTCGAGGTGCTCGGCGCCGAGGGGACGGTAGCCACACGGAGCTTCGATCTCGATGCGGACGCAGCCTCCAGGGTCAAGTCACTCTGGCTGCAGATCAACAACCTGAGCTACCAAAACAAGGCCTCGGTGCGCGTCAATGACGGGCCGTGGATCGACCTGAATCACGACAGCGTGCAGATGCCCGAGCCGGAGCGTGCGCGCGGTGGCATGGTGCACGGCGGCTACAGCACGGTCCGGCTGAGCCTTCCGGTCAGAGGCTTTCGCGCGGGAGACAATCGCCTGAGCTTTCGCTTCAACCGTTCTGACGGGGTCTCGATGGGCTTTCGGGTGGTGCGCTTTCAGGTGCTCGACGCGAGCGGTGCAGCGCTCCTCGATGCGGGGCGCTTTGCCGAGGTCGACCCGGCGAGGTGGACCCCGCCGCTCGACGACGCCGAGTCGATCGCGGAAGGCGAAGCTTTGTGGCGAACGGCACCGCTTTGGAGCCACTACCTGCCGCCGGGACGAACCGGGAACTGGTACGCGGCCACCATCCCCGAGCGGCAGCGGATCCGCGCGGTGTGCGCCGACTGCCACGCGCAGGATGGACGCGACCTGGAGATCTTTGCCTACTCCAACGACTCCATCGCACAGCGCGCGATCTTCCACGGCCTGAGCGAAGAAGAGGGTAAGAAGATCGCGTCCTACATCCGCTCGCTGTCCGCGAAGCACAGCACCGTGGGCCGCTACGGCCGGCCCTGGAATCCCCCCTACCAGCCGGGCCCCGCCGTCGCCAAGCGCCCCCTGCACGAGTGGGCCGCCGGTGCCGGTCTCGACGCGGTGCTCGAGCGCGACAGCGACATGCTGCCCGCGATGTTCCCGGCGGGCGTGAACGCAGACACGGTCGCGGCGTACTTCGACTCGGACGCGATGGAAGACCACACGACCTTACCGATTGCGATCCAGCTTCCGGACTGGAAGCACTGGTTGCCGCTCATCCATCCGAAGGATGCCTATGCGAAGGGCGGCTACTACGACGACCCCGAGGTGGAGTACAACCCCGGTCGAGGCTATGCGGAGGTACGCCGCTTCTTCGAAGAGAAGCCCGTGTCCGAGCGCAGCACGAGCGAGATCCTCAGCGCGCTCGAACGCCACTGGCGCCACTATCGGCGCTTCCTTTCGCAGGGCTCAGCCAATGAGGAGCACTGGCGCACCCGCGATGGCAGCGCCGCGACGCGCGGCCTCGTCGCTGCGCCGAGCGTGCCGCACATGGAGATGGCTGCCACGTCCCTAGCGCGGCTCCTCGCGGTCAAGCACTTCGAGCTGATGAACGAGTTCGGGCTCCAGGGCCTCGCGCGTGAGCGCTTCGATGCGCGTGACCAGCCGCTCGAGCGGCAGTGGCTGGGCCGCGACTACCAGGTGTTCGAGATCCCCCCGCACTTCACGGCCTGCTACGACGACGACGATCGCTGCCAGCACTTCCAAGGCCAGCCCATGGAGACAGGCAGGTTCGAGAGCTCGGCCTGGTACCACCTGCAGCTCGTGCTCAACGGCGGCCAGGGACAGATGCTGCACAACTCGCCGGTCGACAACAACTACCATCCCGAGTTCATCTTACTGTCCAACCTCTCCTCAGGGATCCTCGAGCCCCTGCGCTATTACTCCTCCATCAACGCGATGTACCAGACGCGCACTTGGACTGGCGCCACTTCGCCGAACGACGGCCGCGGCTTTCGGATCCGCATCCAGGGCCCCTGGTACTTCCTCGCCAAGGAGGGCGACGCCCGCCGCCAGCACCTTCACGGCTTCGAGCCCGGTTTCTATCCGAAGCAGCTCGACGAGGTGACCCCGGGCCTCACCAAGTGGACGCTCGACGCTTTGATGCTCCAGTTCGTGCGCGAGGTCGAGCGTCCGGCAAACGCCCTCGCCGGCTGGGAGCGTTTCGACGTCGGGGGGGATGCCTCGAACAACCTCGATCCCGTCGACAAGGCGAGTGTCGTCGACGTCACGGCCTCGGGTCCGGGATCGCTCGGGAACGGCGGGCCCTTGTGGGCCGACCACACCTATTGGGCGATCGGGCTTGCGGCCGAGCTCGGCGTCGAGTGTGGCGTGCTCGAGCGGGCCATCACCTGGGCCTCCGCTGCCTGGCCCAAGATCGACTTTGCCGCCCAGCGCGAGAAGCTCACCGCCTACGTCACGCTGCGGCAGGACGCGGACGGCATGACCGCCATCCTCGGCAACGCGGGAAAGGCGCCCGTGCTTCAGTGGACCGTGAACGGTAAGGCGGCGGTGGCGAGTGGCGCGCAGCTTTCGGCGAGGAGCTACGCCAAGGGCGACACGGTGGCGGTGCAGCTCACGAGCGACGCGGCCTGCCTCGCGTCGGGGAGCTCGATCGCTAGCGCGACGCGCGTGGCCCAGTAGAGCGAGGGCGGCGCGCTCGGCTCACATGCTGGTGACGACGGCGCCCAGCATGGCGGTCCAGAAGCCGTCGGTGGCGGCGTTGTCGCCGTCCAAGAAGTAGTTGTCGCTCGCGAGCTCGTAGCGGAACTCGGGCCGCAGCACGAGCGCGGAGGAGTTGGGAACTGGCTTGAAGTCGAGCGTTCCGGTGAACGTGAGCAGACTCGCATCGGCCACGGCAGTCCCCGTATCGTCGACCATCCCGAAGACATTGGCGCTGTCCCCGAGGTACTCGACGCGACCGCCCACGCCAAACCAGTTGCTGATCGCATAGGCCGGCGCGACGCTCACGCCCCAGAAGTTCTCGCTGTCGCTCGCCCCTGCGGCGCGGTACAGGTTGTAGTCGACGTTGGCGACGAGCCTGAAGTCGCCGAACGAGGCGGTGGCCACCAAATCGAAGAAATTGTGAAACGCTCCCTCGGCCCCATCGCGCGGCGTCAGGGCTCCGAAGTAGCCGACGGCGAAGAACAGCTCGTCCATCGGCGTAATCAGGGCTTGCAGGCCGACGCTCGGGCTCTTGTTGTCTTCAAAGGCGTTGTTCACGCCGTTCACGAGCAGGGCGTTGAGACCGAAGCTGTCGGTGAACGCGTAGTTTGCCCGAAGGCCGGTGTGCCAGAAGGGCTGGAACGCGTAGTAGAGCGCGCCGCGCGAGTAGTTGACGTTGCGCCAGCTCTCGGCCACCTCGGCACCGTAGATGGTGCCGAACTGCCCCATGTCGAGGGTCAGCTTGTCGGTGGGTTTCCAGGTCGCAAAGGCCTGCGTGATGTTGTCGATGCCGAGCGGACCCTTGTCTCCCGCGTAGAAGCGATTGACGCCGGGGCCGAAGCGCAAGCTGATCGTGGCGCCGAACTGCTCGCCCGCGTAGGCGAGGTCGGCACCCGCGAAGGCGAGGGCGAAGCCGTCGGCCTGCACGTAGGCCTCGTGGAAGTAGCCAGCCGGGCCCGGATCCGGATTGGCCGGATCGACGCGCACCTCGTTGTTGTCGCTGCGCAGCGCCCCGTAGGCGTCTACGAACATGCCCACGCTGAGTTTGTCGGTCCAGGAGCTCGCGGCCTCGGAGTCCTGCGCTTCTGCCACGTGGGTCACGCCCAAACCCAAGCCGCCCACGAGCAGCGCGGCCTTCACAGTGCGGATCGGCGAACGACTCATCGTCTCTCTCTTCCTGCTCTCACGGAGCACACTTGCGGCCATCGGCCTCCTTCCCAAAGTGGAAGAGCGATGTTTCCCGAGCATTTCTGCGCCGCAAAAAGGCGGAGTCGCAGCGCGGGCGCGCGCATTTGCCTGCGTGCCGTGCGTTTCGGGGCGGTGTCCGTTTTGCCCCGGGGGGGGCGCTCCGCTATGCCTCGCCGACCATGGCTCTTTCAGTCGGCATCGTCGGTCTTCCGAACGTGGGCAAGTCCACGCTCTTCAACGCCCTTTCGTCCAAGCAGGCGGAGGCGGCCAACTACCCCTTCTGCACCATCGAGCCCAACGTGGGCGTGGTGCCCGTGCCCGACAAGCGCTTCGACGCGCTGTGCGCAGTGATCGAGCCCGAGAACGCCGTCCCGGCCACGGTCGACTTCGTAGACATCGCGGGCCTCGTGCGCGGCGCCTCTCGCGGCGAGGGCCGGGGCAACGCTTTCCTCACCAACATCCGCGAGTGCGATGCCATCGCGCACGTGGTGCGCTGCTTCGAGGACGACAACGTCCTGCACGTCGATAACCGCGTCGATCCCGCAGCCGATGTCGAGACCATCCACACCGAGCTCATCCTGAAGGACCTCGAAACCGTGCAGAAGCGCCTCGACCGCGCGCGTCGTGCGGCCAAGGGCGGCGACGCCTTCGAGAAGCATGCGGTGGCCGTGTGCGAGCGGCTCGAGGCGGCCCTCGACGGGGGAAAGCTCGCCATCACCGTCGAAGCCCAGAACGACGACGAGGCCAAGGTGGTCAAGGAGATGTGCCTGATCACCACAAAGCCCCTGTTTTACGTGTGCAACGTCAAGGAAGAGCAGCTTGCGAAGGCCGACGCCGATCCTTTGGTGTCCAAGGTTCGTAAGATCGCCGACGCGGAGGGGGCCAAGGTGGTGGTGATCTGCGCCGCCATCGAAGCCGAGATCATGCAGCTGCCGCCGAGCGAGCGCGCCGAGTTCCTTTCGTCCATCGGCCTCGAAGAGCCGGGCCTCAACAAGGTGATCCAAACCGGCTACGCCATGCTGAACCTCATCACCTACTTCACGGCCGGCAAGAAAGAAGTGCGCGCCTGGACGATCACGAAGGGCACGAAGGCCCCGGGCGCTGCCGGCAAGATCCACTCCGACTTCGAGCGCGGCTTCATCAAGGCCGAGGTCACCTGGTGGGAGGATCGGGTGGCGCTCAAGACCGAAGCCGCCTGTAGAGCTGCCGCCAAGACGAGCACCGAAGGCAAGGAGTACGTCGTGCGCGATGGCGACGTGATCTTCTTCAAGTTCAACGTGTAGGCGCCGGTGACCGACTTTTTCGCGACGGCGGCCAAGGGCACGGAAGGCGCGCTCCGAGACGAGCTACGCGAGCTCAGGCTGCCCATGGTCAAGGCCGATCGCGGCGGCGTGCACTTCGGCGGAGGCCTCAACGATGGCGTGCGCGCCTGTTACGAGAGTCGCATCGCCCAGCGCATTCTCTTGCGCCTGGGCCGCTTCGCGGCGCCTTCACCCGAGGCGCTGTACGCGGGCGTGCGTGACGTCGATTGGTCGCGCCTGCTCGATCGCCGTCGCACGCTATCGGTGACGGCGCACGTCAAGAGCAGCGCCATGCGCCACTCGGGCTTCGTGGCCCAGAAGACGAAAGACGCCATCGTCGATCAGCTTCGCGAGCGCTTCGGCGGACGGCCCGACGTCGACCGCGACGATCCCGACGTGCACGTGGTCGTGCACCTCTCGAAGGACGAGGCCCAGGTGTTCGCCGACCTGGCCGGCGAGCCGCTCCATCGACGCGGCTATCGCACCGAGGCGCGGGAGGCCCCGCTGAAAGAGACGCTCGCGGCGGCCATGCTGCGGCTCGCGGGCTGGGATCGCACGCGGCCGCTGCTCGACCCCATGTGCGGCTCGGGCACCATCGCCATCGAGGGGTACCTCTGGGCCTACGACGTCGCGCCCGGCTTCTTGCGCAAGCACTACGGCTTCGAGCGCTGGGTGAGCTACGACGAGACCACGAAGCGCTTCCTCGGCGATCTGCGGGCCTCCGCGCGAGAGCGCATCCGCCGTGAGGGTCCGAGCGTGATGGCGCTCGACATCGACCGCGAAGCCGTGCGTCTTTCGCGCACCCTGGCGCGCCGCGCGGGCGTGAGCATTCAGGTCGAGCACGGCGACGTGGCCGACTTCTTCGGCAGCGAGCCGCCCGGCCACGTGGTGACCAATCCGCCCTACGGCGTGCGCCTCGCGCGCGGCGAGCACTTCGAAGCGATGCTGGCTGACGCGCTTCGCAGGCTCACAGGTCACCGCATCTCGGTGCTGTGCCACGATCGCAACCTCGAGCAGGCCATGCGCACAAAGCCCGTGCAGGAGCACGCACTGTGGAACGGCGACCTCGAGTGTCGCCTCTATTCGTGGGAGACGTGAGGCAAGGCCGTCGCCTGAAGCGTTGAATGCGGTAGACTTTGCCCATGGCATCGACAGCCAACGGCGACGGCAACGGTCGCTGCCGCATCGTGCTCACCGGCGGGCCTGGCGGCGGCAAGACCACCGCGGCAGATCTATTTCGCCGCGAGATCGGCGAGCGCGTGGTGGTCGTCCCAGAGGCGGCCACGCTGCTCTTTGCCGGGGGCTTTCCGCGTTCGCCCGAGATTCATGCGAAGAAGTCGGCTCAATGCGCCATCTATCACGTGCAGCGAAACCTCGAGGACGTGCAATCGGCCCTGTTCCCTGAGCGCATCCTGCTCTGTGATCGCGGCACCATCGACGGAGCGGCCTACTGGCCCGAGGACACGTCGGGCTTTTACGAGGCCGTGGGTACCACCGAGGCGAGAGAGCTTGCACGCTACGACGCCGTGATCTTCTTCGAAAGCGCGGCCGTCGGAGGCATGGGGGTCGAGGGTGGTAATCCCACGCGCATCGAGACCAACGCCGAGGCGGTCGAGCTCGACCATCGGCTACGGGCGCTGTGGTCGAAGCACCCGCGCTTCATGGTGGTGCCGCACAATCCTTCCTTCGTGAAGAAGATCATGTTCGGCCTCGCCATGCTCGAGAGCATGGTCGCGCAGCTCAGCGTGAGGTGAGCAGAGTCAGGCGAGCGTGCCGGTGCGCGCCCGCGTGAAGCGCTCACGGCTCTCGCCAAGCTCCGCGATCAGTGCTTCGAGCTGGTCGAGCTCAGCCGTGTGGCTCAGGTCGTGTTGGCGCGCTCGGTGGTGCAGGCGCGCGATCAGCCCATCGATCGAGCTCACGCCCAGATACGAGGCCGAGCCCGACAGGGCGTGCAGGATCTCGCGTGCCTTGTCCACGTCTCCGCGGGCGAAGGCCTCGCGGAGCTGGGATGCGCGCTCGGGCCATTGCGCGAGAAATGCCTGAACGACGCGGTCGATGCGCTGGCCGTCGGCGGCCTCTCCGAGCAGAGTCGCGAGGTGTGCGGTCGCCCGCGGGTACAGGCTCGGCGTTTCGTGGATCTCTGTCTGCTCGCCGCGCCTTGCCAACGTACCGATGCTCTGTCCCAGCCAGCGGCCCAGCATGGCGGACAGCTCGCGCAGCCCAAAGGGCTTCGGAAGCACGTCGTCCATGCCGGCTTCGAGCGCACGACGGCGATCGCTCTCGAAAGCACTCGCCGTCGCTGCGATGACCGGCACGTTTGCATTCGGTCCGCGTTCGCTGCGCAGTCGGCGCGTCGCTTCGTAGCCGTCCATGCCTCCCATCTCCAAGTCCATCAGCACGAGCTCGAAGGTTTCGCGCGCAGCGAGCTCGAGGGCCGTGCAGCCATCGTCGGCGACCTCTACGACACAACCGAGGCGCCTCAACATCTCCGCCGCGATGTCGCGGTTGAGCGCGCTGTCGTCCACGAGCAGCACGCGGGCGCCCACGGGCACGCCGCTCGAGGCCGAGCCGCTCGGTACGCGCAAGCTCGTGGGTGGCGCTGGACGCTTTTCGACGCCTGCGACCGCGAGCGGTACGCGCAGCGTGAAGGTGGTGCCCTTGCCGACCTCAGACGACACCTCGAGGCTGCCCCCCATCGTCTTGACGATGCGGCTCGTGATCGAGAGTCCAAGGCCCGAGCCACCATAACGGCGCGCGATCCCCTGATCGCCCTGCACGAACGGGTCGAAGATGTGTGGCAGCCGCTCCGACGGGATGCCGATGCCCGTGTCCCTCACGGACGCCTCGAGCGTGACGCGGTCCTCGTGTCCGCGGAGCCGCGCAGTGAGCTGCACGTGGCCGTGGGGCGTGAACTTGACGGCATTGCCGATCAGGTTGATGAACACCTGCGACAAGCGCCGTCGGTCGCCGCGAACGAGAAGGCGCACGCTCGGTTCGAGCGAAGCGCGCAGTGAGATGCCGCTCTTCTCCGCCAAAGCCTCGAACATCGCGAGGGCCGAGGTCAGGGTCTCGGACAGCTCGAACTCGTCCTCGTCGAGCTCGATGCCTTGGGCCTCGATCCGCGAAAAGTCGAGCAGCCCGTTGATCAGTGCGAGCAGGTTCTCGCCGGCGCGCTCGATGGTTTGGGCGTAGCCGCGCTGGCGTTCGTTGAGGGAAGTGGCGAGCAAGAGTGATGCGCTGCCGATGGTCGCGTGCATCGGCGTGCGGATCTCGTGGCTCATCATCGCCAGAAAAGCGCTCTTCGCCCGATCGGCCGAGAGGGCCGCATCGCGCG
Organism: uncultured Polyangiales bacterium; assembly: GCA_964398415.1. Lineage (GTDB taxonomy): Bacteria > Myxococcota_A > Polyangia > Polyangiales > DASUME01 > DASUME01. Next base: position 8,912 of record CAYNOM010000135.1, read on the forward strand.
CCGTCTCCAGCTCGCGCTGGGTGCGGATCAACGCCTCGAACGAGGCTGCGTGTTGTCTGCCGTCGCGCAGCAGAAAGGCGCAGTAGGTGCCGCTCACGAGCGCGAACATCCAGGCGAGAGCGGGCTCGGTGACGAGCGCTGCGAGCACCACGGGCAGCGCGAGTGCCGCGACGAACACCCGGTGAAGGGGGGGATGGATGCCAAGGGCACTCGTCCCGCCTGCGAGAAAGCCTGCTGAGAGCACGAGCCCGAGCCAGGTCAGCGCCGACAGCCCCACCCACGCGAAACAGGCGGCCATGAATAGCCCCCAGAGCAAGGCCTGGACGCTGATCAGCGCGACGAGCGCGCGGTGCGTCGCGCTGGCTGGCATCGTGTGCGCAATGCGAGCGGCGCGTGCGCGCAGCACACCGACGAGCGCAAGCGCCGCCACGAACAGGCTCGACGCGAGCGGACGTGCGTCACGCAGAGCCGACGACAACACGAGGATGGCGGCGATCAGCGGATAGACGTAGGAGCCCTGTTCGGCGCGTCGTGCGACTTCACGGCGCACCCTCTCGCGTACTGCGAGATCGTCACACGGTGCTCGGGTCCCTGGGCCAGACATCGGCGCTCGTCCCCAGGCTAACAGAGGCGAGCTGTGCGTGACGAGCCCGCGCGTGCGGCTTACCCTCACCCAGGGCGTGCGCAGTGACGCACGGAAGAAGTCAGGGTAGGCGTAGGATCTTCTTACACTTGCTGATCAAGTCGTCGGGCTTGAACGGCTTCGTCAAGTAGTGGCGTGCGCCCGAATTGATGCCTGCGATGACGTCGCGCGGTGAGCTCTTGGCGGTCAGGATGATGGCCGGCACGTTCTTCAGGCGCTCGTCCCCCTTCATGTCCTTCACGAGGGTCAGCCCGTCTTTTTTGGGCATCATCAGGTCGGTGACCACGAGATCGGGTGTGGGGCCGGTTTGCAGGATTTTCAGGGCGTGCTCGCCGTCCGCCGCCATCGCCACGTCGCCGATGCTGCTCAGCAATCGGTACATCATCCGCAGAAGATCCTCGTCGTCTTCGACCACCAGGATCCGCGGGCGCGGAGGAGGCGGGACTTTGGGTGCCGGAGGCGCTGCCATGACGCCCTTCTATCATCGCGTCGGGTCCACGCAATTGTCCATGGCTTGCGGGGTGTGGGGGGCTTGCCGTGCTGCGCCCGGTCGCTGCGGGCGGCGGAGTCGATGTAGGTGCATCAGAACGACTGCACGAGCACTTCGCGTCGGCCGCCTGCTTTGCCCGAGGCGGGACCGACCACTCCGTCGACCTCCATGCGCTCCACGAGCTTCGCGGCCTTGTTGTAGCCGACTCCCAGTTGGCGCTGGAGGTGACTGATCGAGCAGTAACCGGCGTTGGCCACCACGGACACTGCCTTGTCGTACAGCGGGTCGTCACTCTTGTGGCCGCCCGAGGCGTCGCCGCCGTCTTCCTCGTCTCGCGGCTTGAGGATGTTCTCGTCGTAGACGGGCTTGCCTTGAGCGCGCAGGAAATCACACAGCGCCGTGACTTCGTCTTCGCTGATGTACGCGCTGTGGACGCGCTTCAGATCGCTCGCGCCCGGCGGGATCATCAACATGTCGCCCAGACCGAGCAAGTGCTCTGCGCCTTGGCGGCCGAGGATGGTCTTGCTGTCCTCGCGCTGGCTCACCTTGAAGGCGATGCGGGCCGGGAAGTTCGCCTTGATCATGCCGGTGATCACGTCGACGCTCGGGCGCTGGGTCGCGAGGATCACGTGGATGCCTGCCGCGCGCGCCTTCTGGGCCAGGCGTGCGATGGCAGCTTCGACGTCCTTGGCTGCGACCATCATCAGGTCGGCGAACTCGTCTACCACGAGCACGATGTAGGGCAGCTTGTCGGGCGTGGGCAGCGCGTCCGGCTCCTCGTCGCCATCGGGACGTAGCCACATCTCCTCGCCCGAGGGGCCGACGGTGCGCACCTTGCCCGCGCGGCTCGGGAACAGCTTCTCCACCGGCATCTCGCCGCGCTGTACCTTCTCGACGCGTTGGTTGTAGCTCGAAACATTGCGCGCCCCCGCGTCCGCGAAGAGCTGGTAGCGCCGCTCCATCTCGTCGACCGCCCAGCGCAGGGCGAGCGAGGCTTTCTTCATGTCGGTCACGACGGGCAAGAGCATGTGCGGGATGCCGTCGTACACCGCGAGCTCGACCACCTTCGGATCGATCATGAGCAGGCGTACTTCCTCGGGGCTGCGCTTGAACAAAAGGGACGCGAGCATGACGTTGAGGCCGACGCTCTTGCCCGCTCCGGTGGCGCCTGCGACGAGCAGATGCGGCATCTTCGATAGATCGCCGTACACGGGCTGGCCTGCGATGTCCTTGCCGAGCGCGATCGGCAAAGGCCCGCTCTGCTTGTGCCAGCGCTCGTCCTCGAGGATCTGACGCAGCGACACCGTGTGGCGCACCGCGTTCGGCAGCTCGAAGCCCACCCGCGCCTTACCCGGGATGGGCGCCACGATGCGCACCTTCTGGGCGGCCAAAGACATCGCGAGGTCGTCCGCGAGCCCTGCGATCTTCGACACCTTCGTGCCGCTCTTCGGCTCGAACTCGTACATCGTCACCACGGGGCCCGGGTGGATCTCGTCCACGCGCCCCACGACGCCGTAGGCCTCGAGCTTCTCCACCAGGCGTGCCGCATTCAGCTTGAGCTGCGCGTGATCGATCTCGACGTCGCCTGCGACGAGAGGCTCGAGTAGCGAGCTTTCAGGAAGCGCGAAGGGACGTCCGTGGCCCTGTGCGGCGCGCGCGGGCGCAGGTGCAGCAGCGACAGGCCGCGGCAGGGCCTCCGGTGCCGGAGCGACGATCGTGGGGCCCGCTTCGGGCTTGCGCGAGGCGCGGATTTTCGCGGTCGAGGGCTTCTGTGCATTGGGCAGGCCCTCGATCACACTGGGCTCCGCCTGCGCTTCCTCTTCGTCTTCGTCGTCTTCGTCTTCGTCGTCTTCGTCTTCGTCTTCGTCGTCTTCGTCTTCGTCGTCTTCGTCTTCGTCTTCGTCTTCGTCGTCTTCGTCTTCGTCTT
>CAYNOM010000136.1:0-11856 GCA_964398415.1 uncultured Polyangiales bacterium
GTTTCTCGACGAGGTCGGCGACATGCCCCTCGCCATGCAGAGCAAGCTGCTCAGGGTGCTTCAGGAAGGCGAGCTCGAGCGCGTAGGCGGCAACGAGCTCATCTCCGTCGACGTGCGCGTGGTGGCGGCGACCAACAAGGATCTCGGGGCTGCCATGAAGGCGGGTGAGATGCGCGAGGACCTGTTCGACCGCCTCAACGTCCTTCCGCTGCGTGTGCCTCCGCTACGCGAACGACGCGACGACATCGCCCTCTTGAGCCAGCGCTTTCTCGAGGCCTCGGGGCGCGAGAACGATCGCCCCGGAAAGCGCCTCAGCGATGGCGCGCTCGCCCTGCTGATGGCCTACGACTACCCCGGTAACGTGCGCGAGCTGCGCAACCTGATCGAGCGCCTGGTGATCCTCACCCCGGCCCAGGAGGTGAGCGAGCGCGACGCGCGTGCGCTCTTGCCCATCGCGGGCGCAAGAGACGACTCGGCCACGTTCGTGCCGGGCCGAACGCTGCGCGAGATGATCGACGACGCCGAGCGAGTGCTGATCCGCCGCGCCCTCGACCACCATCAAGGCAATGTGACGGCCACCGCAGATGCCCTCGGTCTCGAGCGAAGCCACCTGTACAAGAAGATGCGCGCCCTCGGCCTCAGGTGACGCCGTGAAAACCCCGCAAAGAGCCCCTCTCCATCCCGACGCCCCCGACGAGCCCGACGCGCTCGATGAGCTCACCGACGACGCCATCGCGGGCCACTTTCGCATCTACCAGCGTAAGAGCGGCCATCGCTACTCGCTCGACGATGTGCTCACCGCCTTCGTCGCGGCCGAGGCCAAACCCGATGCCGAACGCTGCCTCGAGCTCGGCACCGGCATCGGCTCGGTGCTCCTCATGCTCGCCTACAAGCTGCCGCGAGCCGAGTTCGAAGCCGTGGAGGCCCAAGCCCGTTCGTTCGAGCTGCTCACGCGCAACGTCGAGCGCAACCAGCTCCTCGCTCGCGTGCGCGCGCTCCACGGCGACCTGCGCGACGTGGTGGGCACAGCCCCCGCGACCGGACCTTACGATCTCATCACAGGCACCCCACCCTACGTGCCCCCGGGCAAAGCTACGCCCTCCACCGACGCCCAGCGAGCCTTCGCCCGCCAGGAGTATCGCGGCGGCGTCGAAGCCTACGTCGAGGCGGCCGCACGCGTGCTCGGGCCCCGGGGGCGGCTGGTGGTCTGTGCGGATGCGCGACACGAGGCGCGGGTAGCCTCCGCCGCGCACCCGCTGGGCCTCACGCTGCTCGCCCGCCTCGACGCCATCCCGCGCGCCGGCACGAAGGGCCCCCTGTTCAGCGTGTTCACGCTTAGCTTCACGAGCGAGCACGACGCGCCACCGACGAGCTCTATCTCGAGCTTCACCGCTCGTACTGCCAACGGCGCGCGCACAGAGCAATACTTCGCGTTGCGCGCCTTCTTCGATCTGCCCCGACGCTACTGAGCAGCGTCGCGCGCCTCGATCCCGCAGGCACACCGACGCGATGATTGCGTGCTCGGTGTTCGTGCGGCGCAAGAGATGCGCAGCGATGACCTCGTCATCGACGCCTCGTGACGACAAACACAGGCTGCGCAAGGCATTCGTCGTGTTGGCTCGACGCATGCATTGCTTTCGCTTGGTCATCAACTTTGGAGATCATCGTGGATCGCTCATTTCTTAGCCGGATCGCCCTGCTCGCCGGTCTGCTGCTCGCAGCACAGCTTCCCGTGAGCGCGACCCAAGCCCAAGACCAAGACCCAAACCGCTCAGGCCGCATGTTTTTCGCGCGTGGCGCGCTGGGCGCGGGCTACGTGGGGCTGAAGAACGACGACAGCGCGGGAGAGCTCACGATCGATCACGTGGGCATGTACTGGGATCTGGCCGCCGGTGTAACCGTGTGGCGCGACCTCGCCGTCCACGGCACCTACTTCGGTGGCTGGGCCTGGGAGCCCGACATCAAGATCGATGGCCAGACGCTCACCAATCAGCACGGAGGCGGCAAGAGCCTCGGCATCATCGGCCTCGGTCCAGGCGTCACCTATCACTTCCAGCCGATCAACCTGTACCTCTCCTACAGCGTGGGCCTCGGCTGGTCGCTGCTGCAGTTCCACGACAACGTGGTGGGCGGCACCTATGGCTGGTCGAGCGCGGGCTTCGCCAACGAGCTGCTCGTGGGTAAAGAGTGGTGGATCGGCGGCGGCATGGCCGTGGGCGCTGCCGCGCAGGCCGTGTTCGCGCGCGTCGTGGACGATGGAGGCGCGGGAGCGACCGCGGACATCAACTACAACTCCTTCGGCGGCTCGCTGCTGTTCTCGGCCAGCTACCGCTGAACGGGTGCGAGCGGGCACGGGCCAAAGCGAGCCGAGCCACTAAGCTTGCGGCCGATGTCCGAACGCAGGCCACACCCGCCCCGAAACACGCACGCCCGCACGCAACCAAGGGGCGCGCTTCAGCACCTCGGTGGCCGCACCCGCACGGACGGCGATCCAGAGGTTGCAGCCGAGCTCGCCTACGCGCTCGACGTCGCGGAGATCGACCGTGACGCGCTCACGCACGGCTTTCACAGCTACCCAGCCCGCATGCACTGGGCCACCGCAGCGCGACTGCTCGAGGTGTTCGGTCCCGATCGACGACGCTTGCTCGATCCCTTCTCGGGCAGCGGCACCACGCTCGTCGAAGCGCGCGTGGCGGGAATCCCCGCGAGTGGCATCGACCTCAACCCCCTCGCCGTGCGCCTTGCCCGCGTGAAGTGCGATCCCCTGGACGCAACGCGACGTGCCCAACTGCTCGACGCTGCCGAAGCGGTGGCCGAGCGCTCCGAGGAGCGAGTGCGTGCGCGCGTGCCGGTCCACGCCAGGCTGCCCCCGGACGAGATCCGCTGGTACGACGCGCACGTGCTCAAGGAGATGGCGGGCCTGTTCGAGGAACTGAACGAAGTCGACGACTCGGCGCTCCGCGAGCGACTCGTGCTCGTGTTCTCCGCGTTGATCGTCAAGTTCAGCCGCCAACGCTCCGACACCTCCGAGCAGGAGGTGGCACGTCGCCTACGCAAGGGGCTGTTCACCGAGTTCTTCGTCCGAAAGACGAGCGAGCTGTGCGAGCGCCTCGAGGCCCTCGAAGCGGAGGTGGTCGGGCCCTTTCCGCAGGTGAAAAACGGCGACGCACGCGAGCTCTCGGAGCACCTCGACAGTCGCTTCGACCTCGTGATCACCTCTCCGCCCTACGGTGGCACCTACGATTACGTGGCCCACCACCAGCGCCGCTTCGCCTGGCTCGGCATCGACCCCAGGCGCTTTTTCGCGCGCGAGATCGGCGCGAGGCGTCGTGAGCATGGGCTCGAGGAGTTCGAGCGCGAGCTGTTCTCCGTGCTGAAGAGCCTACGCACGGTAACGGAGCCGGGGGCGCTCGTCTTCATGCTGATGGGCGACGCTCGCTACGCCTCGGGTACGGCCTTTGCCGACGAGCTCGTCTCCGAGCTTTCGCGCGAAGCGGGGTATGTCCCGGTGGCGGTCGCATCCCAGCGCCGCCCCGACTTCGCGGGTGGGCCGCCACGATTCGAGCACTTGATGGCGCTCGAGCGACGCTGAGCTGCGCCCCAAGATCCAGTTTTCGGCAAGCCGCGCGGCTTCTTGGACCAGAGCGGGGTGCGCGGCGCATCGTTTTTCGCGATGTCATGCCCGCTGCGCAGTGAGCTCTCAGGTGCCTTGCTCGACGGCAAGTACCGGCTGCTCCGGCCACTCGGCATTGGCGGCAACGGCGTGGTGTTCGAGGCCGAGACCCTGCGCGACACGGGGATCGTGGCGGTGAAGGTCTTGAAGCGCGACGCCGCACATCACCCCGACCTGTGCCGCAGGCTCGAGCGAGAGGCTCGCGCAGGACGCGAGCTGCATCACCCGGGGCTTCTGCGCACGCTCGACGAAGGCTGTCTCGACGACGGCTCGCCCTACTTGGTCAGTGAGCGCGTGCGCGCCGAGAGCCTCGCCCTATTGCTCGAGCGCAGGGGCCCTCTGCCCCTTCAGCACGCCCTCTCGATCTCGGCCCGGCTCGCGGCGGTGCTGCACGCCGTGCACAGTCGGGGCTATGTGCATCGTGACGTCAAGAGCGAGCACGTCTTACTGTCGCGGGGCGAAAGCGGTGAGCTCGAGCTGAGACTGATCGACTTCGGCGTGTGTTTGGCTCCCGACGACCCACCCGAGCAGCAGAGGCGCGAGCGGGGCCGGGTGTTCGGTACCCCTGGTTACGTCGCACCCGAACAAGCGCGGGGTGACGAGCACGTGGACGGGCGCGCCGACCTGTTCGCCCTGGGGGTCGTGTTGTTCGAGAGCCTCACCGGCGAGCGTCCGTTCTCGGGGCCCAACGTGGCCGTGCAGCTCAGGCGGGTGTTGGAAGAGCGCGCGCCCTCCGTGCGACGCCTGCGGCGAGACGTGCCGCCCGACGTCGAGCGCATGCTGGCCCAGCTTCTCGAGCCGGAGGCCGAGCACAGGCCGCAAAACGGTCGCTTCGTGGCGCGCTTTCTGTCTCAGCACCTCCCGCGTACCGAAAGCCACGAGCGGGTGCTTGCACGGCTTCTTTCACCGCGCGATCCCGTGGAGCAGGAGGCGAGCGCCTGCGCGGCCGAGACCCGCGACCTCGGCCTTCTCTCCCAAGCCATCGCGCGCTGAATGGGTGTGCAGAAAAGTGCCCACAGTAGGCGCCCTTCGCCCTACACGTTGGTCGGGTTGCCCGAGGCAAACTTGAGAAATTCTGCCGAGTAAGGTGTACGCTTGGGTGCAAAGCGGAGCCTGAGTGGCAGCGGCGAGGAGTACGGCGCCGTGTGTCCCGAGGGGGGGTTCTCGAGGCATGTTCGACAAGATCACGCGAGATCGGCTGTGGGCGGTGGTCATCGGCGTCGCGGCCGCCGGAGCGGGAGGCGGCTACCTGCTGACCGAAACCCCGAAGGGCGGCCTCGTCGGCGTCATCATCGCGGCCGTCGCGATGGTGGCCACGCTCTGGGGTGCGGCGAGCGCCGACCTCGCTGCACTCGTCAGCGCGACGCGTGGCGCGGCCGATGGCATGCGACCTGCGCGCCCCTCGGGAGTAAGCGCCGCCGAGAACGCGGTCTACGATGCGCTCGACGAAGCCGCCAAGAAGCTCTCGAGCCTCGACAACCGGGCGACACAAGCCGAGCGCAGCGCCGAAGAGCGCAAGAGCGAGATCGAGCGCATGCGCAGCGAGATCGATCGCGTGCGCAGCGAATCCGATCGCTTCCGGAGTGACTCCGACCGCTTGCGCAGTGAGGTCGATCGTTTCCGAGGTGACCACGAGCGTGAACGGAGCGAGAGCGAGCGTCATCGCGGCGAAGGCGAAAGACATCGCCTCGAAGCCGACCGCCTGCGCGGCGAGCTCGAGCGCATGCGTGCCGAGCTCGACAGCGTCCGACGTGAGGGCGACTCCCTCGAGCGAGAGATCGACACGATGCGCGCCAAGGTCGAGAGCGCCCACAACGATCTCTCGCGTAGCGCCGAGAGGATGGCGCGGCTCGAAGCCGAGGTCAGCGGATCACGGGGCGATCTCGAGGCCGTACGCCGCGAAAACGAGTCCATGCGCGCGCGCGTGCAAACCATGCGCTCCGAGGTGATGGACCTCGAAAAGATCGTGGGCGATTCGATCGCCGAGATCGGAGAGGGGGTCGACGAGCTGTCGGCCTCGCTCGAGCAGACGATGCGCGCGATCCAGTCGCAGCTCGAGACCGCGAAAGAGCTCGCGAACAACATCGAGATGCTGGCCTCGAGCGCGGAGGAATCGAGCTCCTCGATCCTGGAGATGACCGCCACCAACGCCGAGGTCGCCGACAACATGTCGAGCCTCGGTGCCAGCGTGCGCGAGACGGTGTCGTCCATCGAGGAGATGGCCTACAGCATCAAGGAAGTCGCACGTAACGTCGACGCGCTGTCTTTGACGGCCGAAGAAACGTCCTCGTCGATGAACGAGATGGACGTCTCCATCGACCAGGTTCGCTCGAACGCCAATGAAACAGCACGCCTGTCCGAAGAGGTGGCGGTCGACGCCGAGCGCGGCGCCGAAGCCATCTTGAAGACGCTCGAAGAGGTCAATCGCATCAAGGAGACCTCGAGCGAGACGGTGAACATCATCGCCACCCTGGGTCAGCGCATCGAGGCCATCGGCGACATCCTCAACGTCATCGACGACGTGGCCGAACAAACCAACCTGCTGGCGCTCAACGCCGCGATCATCGCCGCCCAGGCGGGCGAGCACGGCAAAGGCTTCGCGGTCGTCGCCGACGAGATCAAAGACCTGGCCGAACGCGCGGGCGCGTCGACCAAGGAGATAGCCGAGCTGATCAAGACCATCCAGGCCGAGTCGAAGAACGCCATCAAGACGGTCGAACGCTCGAATGCCACGGTCGATCACGGCGTGCAGGTGTCGGCCGAAGCCGAGGCGGCCCTGAAGAAGATTCTCGACTCGTCCCAGAAGTCGACCAACATGGTGCGCGCCATCGCCCGCGCCACCGTCGAGCAGGCCAAGGGCTCGAAGCAGGTCACGGATGCCATCGGCCGCATCGCGGAAACGGTGCAACAGATCGCCGCCGCCACCAGCGAGCAAGCCCGCGGCTCCGAGCTCATCATCAAGAGCGCCGAAAAGATGCGCGTCATCACCCAGCACGTGGAACGCTCCTCGCAGGAGCAGGCCCGCGGCGGCAAGCAGGTCACCCAGGCCATCGAGAGCATCTCGACCATGGTCAACCAGCTCAACCAGGCCCAACGTCAGCGCGCGGCCGAGGCCGACCAGCTCATGGCAGCCGCTGGCCGGGCCCAGCAGCTGGTGCGGGAGTTCGAGCGCCAGATGCGCGCCCTGGGCAACGCCGCCGAGCGCCTGCACAACATGTCCAGCAGCAGCTGACGCAGCGGCAGACCGACCCGACCGGCCTCGGATCTGCTACAAGCAAGAAGCATGTTCGGCATCGGCTTCGGCGAAATGTTGATCATCGCCGTGATCCTGCTGATCGCGGTGGGCCCCAAGCAGTTGCCCTCGATGATGAAGACGGTGGGCAAGGGGCTCAGGGAGGCACGCAAGGCCTCGAGCGACCTCAGGCGTACGGTCGGCATCGATGCGCTGCTCGCCGACGACGACCTCAGAAACCCGCTGAAAAAGGTCGAGGCGCCGCGCTACACGCTGACGCCCGCGGACCTCGAGCGCGAAATGCCGCCCGAGGGGGTCGACATCGCCCATGCGCGATACGCGGCCGAGCAGGCTGCCCGCAAAGCCCAAGCGCCGGCCCCGACTCCCGCTGACCCCGCTCGAGCCGAGGCAGGCGCGGAGGACGAGAAGTCCTGATGGCTGCCACGGAGGAGCCAGAAGACGACGTGCACATGAGCTTCTTCGAGCACCTCGAGGAGCTTCGTGCGCGTCTCATCGCGAGCATCATCCCGATCATCCCGCTGTTCGTCGTCGCCTGGATCTTTCGCGAGGAGATCTTCGCGCTGATGGTCATCCCGCTCGAGCAAGCCTGGCACAGCATGGGCATGGGCAAGCCGAAGTTGCACTTCTCGAGCCCGGTCGACCCCATCGTCGTCTATCTCAAACAGTCGGCCGTGATGGGCCTGCTCGGCGCGAGTCCCTGGGTGTTCTATCAGGCGTGGTCCTTCGTGGCCCCGGGCCTGTACGCAAACGAAAAGCGGCTGGTCTTGCCGTTCGTGCTGGCTTCGACCGTGTGCTTCACGATCGGTGCGTTCTTCGGCTGGTTCTACATCTTCCCGCCCACCTTCGAGACGCTGATGGACTTCTCCGGCGAGCTTCCGGGCGGGGCGGTCACCATCGAGCCGACGATCATGATGGGCGAGTACATGTCGTTCATCGCCCAGATGCTGTTCGTGTTCGGCATCGTGTTCGAGGTGCCGGTGGTGATCGTGTTCTTGTCGCTCGCCAACATCGTCACCGCCGCCCAGCTCATGAAGTTCGGGCGTTGGTGGCTGGTCGTGTCGAGCGTGCTCGCGGCCATCCTGACCCCTACCCAAGATGCGCTGAGCATGCTCGTTCTGCTCGTCCCGCTCGTCGGCCTGTACTACCTGTCCGCAGGGGTGGCGTTCTTGATCGACAAGAAGCGCGCGAACGAGCGCGCGGCCGACGAAGCGCGCGCGTGAGCCGGCTGACCGTGCGCGGACGTTTTGTGTTCCCAAGTCGAGGCGCGCCTTGTTGCACACACGGGAGCTTTGACACCCTGATTCCATGAAACCCACGCTCGTCAGCCGATGCTCCGCCTCGAGCCAGTTTCGCTGGCGCAACGTCTTCTTCGTCCTGGGTCATGGCGCGGGCCCCGCGGAGTTCGACGCCTCGATGCAGCAGCTGCGCGACATGGCGCAACAGGTGGGCAAGGTGGCATTGGTGGTCGCGGTCCAGGTCGGGCGCTCGCAGATGACGAACGAGGAGCGCAAGAAGATGCAGGAGTCGACCCGCAAGATCGAGCCGCTGCTCGCCTGCCAGGTCACCCTGATCAAGGGCACGGGCTTTTTCGCGTCGGCGATGTTGGCCGCGGCGGCCTCGATCATGTCGGTGCTCCGGCCAAGCTATCCCAAGCTGATGAGCCGGGATGAGGCCGAGGTGGCGGCGTGGCTCTTGCCCCACGTCAGCGCCCACGGGGGGCCGGCCACCGTGGCACAAGTGCGCGAAGCCCTCGACTACGTCATGAAGCACCCCACGGAGAACAGGGGCTTTGCGGCGTGAATCCGGCCCCGGTCCGGCTCACATCTGGGGCGGATCGGCCCCGGGGATGCCATCGGCGATCGAGAAGATGTCGCCCCACAGGCTCTGCCCCCCGTCGATGTAGAAGCTCTGACCGGTGATGAAGTCGGCGGCCTTGCTGCCGAGGTACACGATCAGGTGGCTCACCTCTTCGTCGCGTCCGAGGCGCTTGATCGGCGTAGCCTTGCGACCCATCTCGAGCAGCGCGGGCGGATATTGGGCCGTGCCGGTCGTCTTGATCACGCCGGGCGCCACCGCGTTGACGCGAATGCCGTGCTGCGCCCACTCGATGGCGAGCGACTTCGTCATGTTCTCGACGCCCGCGCGCGCGGCGCCGGTGTGCACCATGCCCGGAAAGCCACGCGCAATCTGTGCGATGACGTTTACGATGCGCCCACTCTTCTGTTTGATGAAGGCCTTGGTGGCTACCGCGTGGGTCACGTTCCAGGTGCCGAGCAGGTTGTTTCGCACGACCGCTTCGAAGCCCTTGAGTTGGAGGTGCTCGGCCATGGTCGGAAACTGGCCACCCGCGTTGTTCACGAGCAGGTCGATGCGACCAAACCGTGCGAGCACCTCGTCCACGAAGGGCGCCACTTCCTCGGGCTTGCGCGTGTCGCAGCTCTTCGCAAGCACCTCGATGCCCAGGGCCTCGAGCTCGGCCTTCGCCGCATCGAGCTTCTCCTGTCGGCGACCACAGATGGCAACCTTGGCGCCGAGCTTGCCGGTCTCCTCCGCGACGCAACGACCGATGCCGGTGCCGCCGCCGGTGACGACCACGACCTGTCCTGCGAACATTCCGGGTGCGAATATCTGTTCCACCGTGTTTCCTCCGCGCCCGGGTATATCAGCATTCTCGGGGCGCAACCAGCCGCGGCAGCCTGAGCGGCGCTGAGCAGGGAGCTGTACTAAGACCAGGCATGCGTGCCCTCGGACCGCTCGCTGCACTGCAGGCCTCGATAGGCCTGTTCCGGGCGCGTCCGCTCGTGACGCTGGCGCTCGGCGCGGCCCTGCTCACGTCGCTTATCTCGGTGTTCTGCGGCGTGGGCGCCTTCGCCGCGGCTTGGTTTCTGTGCGAGCTGTTCGCGCTGCAGTTCGGCATCGCCCTCGGCGCCCCCCCGCGACGCACCCGCGCCTGGCTCTGGGCCGGCTTCGTGCAAGCGCTGGCGGTCTTGGTGTTGGCCTCGGTCGCCGCCCTGGCCCTGCTCACCGTGGGACCGGACGTGTGGCTCGGCATCTCGCGCAACGAAGGCGGGGCCCTCGAGCAGGCCGGGCTCAGCGTGCTCCTGATCGCCATCGCCGGCAGCCTGTCGCTCACCCTCACGGTGCACTTCGAGCATGCGCCGTCGATCCTGATCGACCGGGGCGGCGGCCTTGCCTCGGCCTTGCTCGAGAGCGCGCGACTCGTGCGGGACAGCGGCTCGGTGCGCACCTGGCTCACCAGCGTCGTCGCCCACGGCCTACAGCTCGTGCCGCTAGCCGCCGCGTTCGTGGTGGCTAGCGCGAGCGCCTCCATGGCCGACGTGCCGCTGTGGGCGGTGTTCTTCATCCCGGTGGCGGCGCTGTGTCTTGCGCTCGGCCAGGGCATGGTCGTCGCGAGCTACCTCGCGGTGCGCGAGCGCCTCGTCTGCCCGAGCAGCATTCCCGCGCAGATCGCGCCTTCGCGCATCGGCGCCGCGGTGTGGAGCGGCTTGCTCGTGCTGGTGCTCTCGGGGCCCGTGTGCGTCACGTTCGCGCTGCTCAAGCCGAGCCGTCCGGCCGAGCACCCCCTCGATCCGAGCGCCCAGGTCGGGCTCGAGCTGCTGGCTCGGACCGAGCGCGTGGCGCGGTACATCCCGGACACCGCGCTCAGCCTAGAGGTCGACAAGAAGCGCGTGCGCGTGGTCGCGAGCGACGGCGGCGGCGCAGGCCGCGTCCCTTTGCCCGATACCGGCATCGCACTGGTGCGCGCGGCACGCGTGTTCACTTTGCCCACCTGGACCGAGCTTTTGCCGGCGTCCACGAGCGCCTTCGCCATCGAGATCACGCTGCGCGACGGTCGCACGTTCACCACCTACGTCGACGACGCCGGCGTGCGCCTCGACGACTCCGCCGCGCGCAGGCTCGCCGCGGCCCTACCCGCGTGGGCCCTGTGGGCGCTCGCGCTCTGCCTCGCCTCGACCGCGCTCTGGATCGGGGTCGCGCTGCCCCCCCAGGCGCGGCTGCGGTGCGATGGCCGCCTACCCGAGCGCTCGGCGGAGGAGCTCGAAGCCCTGCGCAAGAGCCTGCGGCGGCGGGCCCTGCTCGCGTCGCTGTGGCTCGTCCCGAGCGCAGTCACATCGCTTTCCGTGGGCTTGTGGGCCGCGCTCGGTTGAGCCACGCTCGAGCACGATGACGCAGCCGGACGAGCTCGAGTCACGCATGCAGCGAGCCTACGCGCTGGGCGATCATCACACGGCGCGAGCGCTCGCGCGCCAGGCGCTCGGCGCAAACGAAGCCGACGAACAGGCCGCGCGCATCCTCGCGCACACCGAGCCCGACCCGTTCATCACCTGGGTGGCGCTCGCGGGGCTCGGCCTCACCGCTTGGCTCGTGTACAACTACGCCCTGTGATGCGACCCGCGACGCTCCTCTTTTGGTTCGTGACTCTGTTTGCATCTGCCTGTGGCGGCACGCAGACGACCCCCTCGCGCACCGACCGACTGTCCGTAAAACGCCTGTACCCGCTGCGACAGGGCTCGATCTGGAGCTACGACGTCGATACGGGCGAGGGGCCGCCGATCCTGGCGATCACGCGCGTGCTGTCGAACGATGGCCACGAGGCCGAGGTGTCGTCGGGCAGCGACCCGGTGCGCTACGCGCTGCGTGAGGAGGGCCTATATCGCATCGACCGCGGGGGCTTCGTGCTGAAAGAGCCGCTGCGCGAAGGCGCCACCTGGGAGGCCGGCGGCGGGGCCACCGTACGGGTCGTCAGCACCTCACGCGACGTCGAAACGCCAGCCGGCAACTTCTCGGGCTGCCTCGAGGTGCTCGAGACAGGGGGCGTTGGGGGCAAGCAGGTGCGCAGCGTGTACTGCGCAGACGTGGGCCCCGTCGAGGTCGAGTCGAGCATGCAGATGGATCTGAGCGGCGACGT
>CAYNOM010000137.1:0-11342 GCA_964398415.1 uncultured Polyangiales bacterium
GAAGCTGGCCTCAAGATAAGGTATCCCGGGCGCAAGCCCCTAAAGGCCCCTCGAAGACTACGAGGTAATAGGCTGGGTGTGGAAGCGCAGCAATGCGTGGAGCTGACCAGTACTAATCGGCCGTGAGGCTTTTCCTATCTCTAAGGCAACGATCGATAGGTTGAAGGTCGGGGTTGGGAGCAAGAACATCCCGACTCTGCCAATCACATATGAGGCACGGGTCACGTGGCGCGCTGAAACTGAGCTAATTCTCGGTCGGGGCGCGCCGCGCTACGGTAAACGCTCTCGAAAGTTTTCGGTGGCTACGTCGGAGGGGTAATACCCGATCCCATCCCGAACTCGGAAGTCAAGCCCTCCAGAGCCGATGGTACTGCGCGCGCGCGTGCGTGGGAGAGTAGGTCGTCGCCAGGTTTATCTCACAAAGCCCCCAGCTAACCCCTGGGGGCTTTGCCTTTCCGTCTACACATGATCAGCCTGCGACCACGCATCGTCCTCACCCAAAGCCTGCCTTGACACCTGACGCCTCCAACACGAGGATGCGCTCGCGTTCCACGCGAGTTGCTCGCGTGCCTTGGTATCCACTTCGCTCAGTTTGGAGGCTTCGTGCGAACTCACGCTGCTTGGTTCTTGCTTGCTCTGGTCTTGGGCCTGTTTACGCCTGGCTCCGCGTCCGCGGACCG
Organism: uncultured Polyangiales bacterium; assembly: GCA_964398415.1. Classification (GTDB taxonomy): domain Bacteria; phylum Myxococcota_A; class Polyangia; order Polyangiales; family DASUME01; genus DASUME01. Next base: position 681 of record CAYNOM010000137.1, read on the forward strand.
TATCGGCGATTCGATTCACGCCCGGCTCGCGAGCCGGGGCCCCACGCAGTATTTCTTTCGCGGCATACTGCAGACGGACAAGGGGCTCATCGGTCAAGCAGAGTCAGAGTTGCGAGTCGACTTGTATGACGGCGAGCGCATCAAGTTCGGGATTCCGGTCGGCTTCTGGCTGAGCCTGCATCCGGGCGACAAGGCTAAAACAGGCCTCGGACCGGCTGCCTGGTACGAGTCCCGCATCAGCGGGGGCGGCGCGCTGACGATTGGCGAGCTGAACATGGATGGTCGCATCGTCATCTACTCGAGCCCCAACGGGAGCTTCGAGGATGTGTACGAGCTGCGCAGCGTCATCTCTTACGATGATCGCAGTCTCTTTGCCGGAGAGGACACGAAGGCGATCTTCCTCGGACTCGCACCACAGCTCACGCTGGCTTACGAAGTCCAGGGAGCGCGCGACGGCGCGGAGAGCGGGGTCTACGGCGAGCTGCAGCTGGCGCCCACGTTTCACATCCTCGAGGGCGTGGCGCTCGCCGCGGATTTCGCCTTCCCGATGCAGATCGGTGTGAGCCTCGGCGACTACTATGAAGTGGCGACTTCGAGCGGCGCTGTAGAAGACCATTTCCTGGGATTTGCCGCGTTCGGGGGCGTGCTCGACATCGACGCGCGCTTCGTGCCGAAGCGGCTCGGTCGCTACAACCTCAGGCTCAGCCTCGACGCGATCTTGCCTCTGGCCGCCAACGAGGCTGCTGGGTCACGCACCGATGCGCTCGAGCTCGTGTTTGCGGCCGAAACCGTGCTCAGGTTCTGAGGCGCTCGACGGTTTCGCTGCGCGGGGCCGCGCGCTCTTGCGTGCAGCCCCGGAGCTTCAACCGAGCTCCTTCATTTCCTGCACCAGTTGCTGCAAGACCTTTTTCGCGTCGCCGAAGATCATCATCGTGTTCGGGTACTCGAACAGCTCGTTCTTGATGCCCGCATAGCCGGCACCCAAGCTGCGCTTCACCACAAACACCTGCTTGGCCTCGTGCACGTTCAGGATCGGCATCCCGTAGATGGGGCTCGTCTTGGTATGCAGGGCCGCTGGGTTCACCACGTCATTGGCGCCCAACACGATGGCGACGTCGGAGTTCTTGAACTCCGGATTGATCGTGTCCATCTCGAGCAGCTGCTCGTAGGGAACATCCGCTTCGGCGAGGAGCACATTCATGTGACCGGGCATGCGGCCGGCGACGGGATGGATCGCGTAGCTGACCCTGCATCCACGTTTCTCGAGCAGGTCTGCGAGCTCGCGGGTCGTGTGCTGCGCCTGGGCCACCGCCAAGCCGTAGCCGGGCACGAAGATCACGCTCTCGGCAGACTCGAGTGTGAGAGCCGCCTCTTCGGCGCCGGCTGAGCGCACATTGGTGTACTCGCTGGACTCGCCGCCACCGCCGCTGCTCGCTTCGACGCCAAAGCCGCCGACGAGCACGTTGATCAAGGAGCGGTTCATCGCCACGCACATGATCTGCGTCAGGATGATGCCCGCCGCGCCCACCATCGCACCCGAGATGATGAGGAGGTTGTTCCCGATCACGAAGCCCGTCATGATCAGGCCGGTGACCCAGCCGCCCGTCGCGAAGCCCGTCATGGCGGCCGCGAAGACCGAGTAGTAGTAGAGCAGCGAGACGACGACCGGCATGTCCGCGCCGCCGATGGGGATCGTCAGGGTCACGCCGAGGAGGAGACTCACGCCCGTGACGATCAGCAGCATCGTGGTGCCCGCGCTGACGGTGTCGGCGGAGAAGCAGTACACGCCGCCGATCACGAGCGATGCCGCGAGCAGGATGAGGTTCAGGGCGTGGCGGCCTGGCAGCAGAATGGGTTCGCCCTTCTTCAGGCTTCCATTCAACTTGCCGTAAGCCACCAGACTGCCCGTCAAGGTAATGCCGCCGACGAGCACGCTGAGAATCACCGTGATCGCCTCGGGTGTGCCGAGGATGCTGGCCGCCGTCCCGTCGTGGCCCGGCTCCATGACTTTGAGCGAGTAGACGCTGATCGCAACCAGTGCCGAGGCGGCACCGCCTGTGCCGTTGAACAGCGCGACCATCTCGGGCATTTGCGTCATCGGAACGGTGGCGGCCGCGTACGCGCCGATCGCCGACCCGACGACGACTCCGCCGAGGATCCAACGGTAGTCGATCAAGCCGAGCTCGAGCAGGGTGCCCACGACGGCCAGGAACATGGCAAACGCGGCGAGCTGGTTTGCATTGCGGGCCGTGCGCACGCGCCCGAGTCGCTTGATGCCGATGATGAAGATGACCGCGGAAACCAGGTAAATGATCGGAACCACGGTGGTGCGGAGCAGGTCGTCCATCACTTCTTCTTTCCGAACATCTTGAGCATGCGGTCGGTGACGAGGAAGCCACCCACCACGTTGATGGTTGCGCACATGATCGCGATGGCGCCGAGGATGTTGCTGATCGAAGCCTCGGCCGTCGTCGCGGTCATCAAGGCACCGACGATGGTGATGCCGCTGATCGCATTCGCGCCGGACATGAGCGGCGTGTGCAGGGTCGGAGGGACCTTGGAGATCAGCTCGAAGCCGATGAAAACGGACAGCACGAACACGTATATGCCAATCAGCAGCGGACCCATGGTCATGCTGCACCTCCCTTGTCAGTCAGTCGCTCGCGAGCGGGCCAAGCTCGGCGCTCGTCCCCACAACCTCTTTTGCTGCGGTCGAGTGCCCGCTTGCCGGTGAAGCGACCGTCGTCGGCCGGCTCCCTGCTCGTTTCTGTGATCATGCAGTGTCTCCGGGATCCGCCTCCCATGTGTCGATACCTCGAGGTGGCGGTCCACTTGTTGGTCAGTGTCTGAGGCGCAACGTGAGCGCTCCCACACGGCGCCACAGCTTGGCTTTGACGCCATGTTGGGGCAAGACCTGTCGCCAAAATGCTCGTTCTCATGCGTCGCGTGCATCTAAATGGATGAAAATAAGCGACTATCGATATTCTACGGTTTGCTTATCGAGTATGTGGCGTATCCGGGCGCCTGTGCTACTTTCAGGTAAACCATGGGCTGGGATGCCTGGACGACGATCGGTCTCACCGTGCTCGGGCTTGTCGCCATGGCGCGCAATCTGGCTGCGCCAGACACGGTGATGATCGGCCAGATGGTGGTCCTGATGGCGCTCGGCATCCTGACGCCTCAGCAAGCGGTCGCGGGCTTCAGCAACGAAGGCATGCTGAGCGTCGCAGTCCTGTTCGTAGTCGCGGCAGCCGTACAGGAAACGGGTGCACTCGATGTATTGGCGCGCCGTGTGCTGGGCAGGCCTCGATCGATGGCGGGGGCGCTGCTCAGGATGATCTTCCCGGTCGCGTCGGCATCGGCCTTTCTCAACAACACCCCCATCGTCGCCATGCTGCTGCCCGTGGTCGTCGATTGGGCGCGGCGTATGCGGATGGCGCCCTCCAAGTTGCTCATCCCGCTGAGCTTCGCGACGATTCTGGGCGGCACCTGCTCGCTCATCGGCACCAGCACGAACCTCGTCGTCTTGGGCTTCGCGCAGGGCCTTACGCCGCCTCTGCGCATGGGCTTGTTCGAGCTCGCCTGGGTGGGGCTGCCCGTCGCGTTTGCGGGCGTCCTCTACATGATCGTGGCCCAGCGCTGGCTTCTCCCCGATCGCGGGACGACCGGGACTCAAGTCGAAAACCCGCGCGAGTACATGGTAGCGATGCGCGTCGAGCCCGATTCCCCCGTCGTGGGGCAGAGCATCGAGCGTGCAGGCCTGCGCCATCTCCCGGGGCTGTACCTCGTGCAGCTCGAGCGCGATGGTGAAGTGCTCGCTGCGGTCGGTCCCGACGTGCGCTTGCACGCGGGAGACGAGCTGCTCTTCACGGGCGTGGTCGATAGCGTGGCAGACCTGCGGCGTATCCGTGGTCTCACCCCGGCCAATGGGATCGGCGATCGCCTGAACGTGAAGCGCCCGGACCGAATCCTCGTCGAGGCGGTGGTGGGGCCAGTGTCACCACTCGTCGGGCAGAGCGTGCGGGCCTCGCGCTTTCGCACACAACACAACGCAGCCATCATCGCCGTGCGCCGTGACGGCGCGCGCGTGCCGGCCAAGGTGGGCGACATCGTGCTCGAGGCGGGCGATACACTGCTCCTCGACACCCACCCGTCGTTCATCGAGCGTTATCGCAACGACCGTGCCTTCGCTCTCGTCAGCGGGGTCGACAACAGCGCCCCGCCGCGGCACGAAAAAGCCGGGCTTGCTGCCGTGATCGTGCTCACGATGGTGATCGTGAACGCGGCCGAGTTGCTGCCTCTTCTCTCCAGCGTGCTGCTTGCGGCGGTGGCGCTGGTGGCGACGCGTTGCATCAAAGCGAGCGATGCGCGGCGTTCGATCGAGATGGGCACGTTGCTCGCGATCGTTGGCTCGCTGGCCGTAGGCAAAGCCCTCGAAACCACCGGTGCTGCCGAACAGCTTGGCGCGGTGCTCGTGGCGCTAGGAGCTCCCTTCGGCGCGATGGGCACCATCACGGCGGTGTACGTAGCCACGACGCTGCTCACGAACTTCGTCTCGAACAACGCCGCCGTCGCCCTGATGTTTCCGATCGCGATCGCGGCTGCTGCCGAGGCTGCCCTGCCCCTCAAGGGCATGGCCTTCATCCTCATGCTCGCCGGCTCCGCTGCATTTTCGACGCCCATCGGCTACCAAACGAACCTGATGGTCTACGGACCTGGACGCTACCGGTTCGCAGACTTCCTTCTGTTCGGTCTTCCGATGCAGGTGGTCGTGGGCGTCGTCACGCTGGCGATGGCGTGGGTCGTCTGGTTTTGAGCACCCCGCGGGCCCGACCGAGCGCCGCGCGCACCGGGGGCACGCGATGGCAGCCGCCTGATGTCGCCATCCCCGTGGCAGAAATGCGACCATGGCCCCAGGTTCGAGAACAATGAGCCTCGGGGAGGCCCCGGTCTTGGCGCAAAAACTGAAACGTGTTCCAATTGGCTTGCTTTCGCCCGAGCACACTCTATGGCCAGCGTCAGGGGGCGGCGTTTGGATGCCCCGGTCCCGAGGTTCGAGATCATGAAACGCAGTACGCTCGTCGTCGTCATCGTCCTATCGCTCGGGTTGGCGGCTGTTTTCGGCCTGCGCATCGCCGACCACCAAACCAAAGCTGCAGCTCCAGAGAAGACGGAGGCGCAGTCTGCCCTCGTCTACACCGCGCGTCCTGAGCGCCGCTCCCTGTCCAGTGCGCTGCGTTTCTCGGGTGTCGTGCGCCCTCGCAATGAGGTCGATGTCAGCGCCAAGGTGGCTGGACGAATCCAGGAGCTGCGTGCCGACGTCGGGGCGGAGGTGAAGGCTGGCGCGGTGCTGGTCGTCGTCGAGCATAAGGAGCTCGGCTTTCAGAGCGATCAAGCTGCGGCGCAAGTCGAAGCGGTGGAGGCTCAGGTACTGCAGGCGCGCCTGCAGCTAGCGTCCGCACAGCAGCAGCAACAGCGCGTGGCTGCGTTGAAGAGCGGTGGCGCCGTTGCAGACACGGAGAGCGACCGTGCTGAGCTCGGGCTCAAGGCGGCGGAAGCGGGTGTTCGTGCCGCCCAGGCCCAGCTCAAGCTCGCGCAGGCGGCGGCAGGGCTCGCAGGACGCGCCCTTCAGAACAGTTTTGTCACAGCACCCATCGCGGGCACGGTGACAAAGCGCCTCGTCAGTGTTGGCACCCAGATAGCACCCGGCCAGCCGCTCTTTCAGCTTCAAGACGTTGCGGAGCTCAAGCTTGCAGCTGCCATTTCGGGTGCAGAGTTCGGGCGGATCTCGCTGGGGCAAGCGGTCAAGATTCAGCTCGAGGAGCTACCCGGCGTGGAGATCACCGGCACGGTTGCCACCATGAGTCCCACGCTCGATCCCATGACCCGACGCGCGGCCATCGAAATCGCAATCGACAACTCTGAGCGCCGCCTGCTTGCCAACATGTTCGCCCACGCGGAGGTCGAGGTGGGCCAGCGTGACAACGTGCTGACGGTACCCGCTTCGGCTGTCGTGACCCTGGTCAGCGGCAAGACCCTCTACGTCGTGCACGAAGGGATGGCGAAGGCGGTTTCTCTCGGGGAAATCGATGTCGCGGCGGACTACGTCGCGGTCGATGGCGTGCTGAGTGAGAGTGACGAGGTCATCGTCCGCGGACAGAGCTCCGTCAGTGACGGCGCGCCGGTGCGCATCGGCACGGACGGCAAACCATGAAGCTATCCGACGTCGCGATCGACCGACCCGTCTTCACGACGATGCTCACCGTCGCTGCCTGCGTCCTCGGTGCGCTCGCGCTCGACCGGCTCACGATCGACCTCTTCCCCAAGTTCAACCTACCGATCATCGTCGTCACTACGCCCTATCCCGGCGCGAGCCCCGAGGAGGTCGAGGCGCAGGTATCGAAGAAGATCGAGGAGGCGATCGCCAGCGTCAGCAACGTCGATGTCGTGCGGAGCTGGTCTCGCGACTCGGTGTCGACCGTGTTCGTGCAGTTCGAGATCAACACCGACATGCGCCAGGGGTCGAGCGATGTGCGTGACGCGGTCGCCTTGATGCGCGGTCAGTTGCCCAGGGACGTGCTTGAGCCCGTCGTCGCACGCTTCGATCCAACCGCGTTTCCCGTGCTCGCATACACGGTGTCCAGCAATCGTTCGCCCCTGGAGACGCGCGAAATGGTCGAGGACGTCATCCGTCCTGCGCTCGAGCGCGTCGACGGCGTCGGCGCGATCAACGTTCAGGGCGGCGACGTGCGTGAGATCCGCGTGGAGGTCGACGTCGCGCGGCTCGAAGCCGTGGGTCTCACGGTGGGGCAGGTGGCCCAAGCGCTGAGCGGCGAGGGCTTCGATCTCCCTGGCGGGCGACTTACGGTGGCGGGTCGCGAGCTCGGCCTCAAGGTCGCAGGTCGCTTTCGTACGCCCACGGAGGTCGGCGAAGTCGTTCTCGCCGCCAAGCCCGACGGCTCGCAGGTGCTCGTACGTGACGTCGCAAGGGTCGTGGATGGCGTGAAAGAGCGCCGCACGCTCACGCGCACGGACGGCGTCCCAAACATCATGTTCGAGGTCCAAAAGCAGGGTGGCTCGAACACCGTACGCGTAGTCGACAACGTCGAAGCAGCCATCGCGCGCCTCGCCACACGCCTGCCAGGCGAGGTGCGGGTCACGAAGATCCTCGACGGCTCTCGCTTCATTCGCGTCAACATCGCTTCGCTGCGAGAGACGCTGATTCTCGGCGCGATCTTCGCCGTGCTCGTGATCTTCGTCTTCATGCTCGACTGGCGCTCCACGTTGATCTCGGCGCTTGCGCTGCCCACTTCGGTGATCACGACGTTCTTCGTGATGTGGCGGCTCGACTACTCGCTCAACGTGATGACCATGCTCGCGCTCACACTCTCGATCGGGCTTCTGATCGATGACTCAGTCGTGGTGCGCGAGAACATCTTTCGCCACATGGAGAAGGGCGAGGATCCGGTCACCGCGGCGCGCAGGGGTACGGCCGAGATCGCTCTCGCCGTGATGGCGACGACGTTCACGATCGTGGCCGTGTTTGGCCCGATCGCGTTCATGGGTGGCCAGATCGGTCAGATCTTCGAGGAGTTCGGCGTCACGATCGCCGTCGCGGTGGTGGTCAGCTTGCTCGTCTCGTTCACGGTCGACCCTATGCTGTCCGCACGGCTCGTGCAGCAGATCCCGGCCGATCATCACGAGCGCATGCGCCGCCACGCCCTCTACGGCCCGATCGTGCGCTTCTACGACGGCCTCGGTGAGAGCTATCGCGAGACGTTGCGCTGGGTGCTTGGGCACAAGATCTCGGTCGTGGTCGCTGCCGGGGCGCTCTTCGCTGGAAGCCTCATGCTCGTGCCGATGATGGGTACGGACTTTTTCGGCCGCACCGACCAGGGCATCTTCGTCATGCGCGTCGAGCTCCCCGCCGGCACCCCACTCGCCACGACCAACGAAGTCACCCGTGGTGTCGAGGCCTTCCTGCGCAAGATTCCCGAGACGGTCACCGTGGCGACCACCGTGGGGCTACGCGAAGAGGTCAACAAGAGCTCCATCCGCGTCACGCTCAAGCCCAAGACCGCACGTAAGCGCACCATCGCCGACGTGATGGGCGACGTTCGAGGGCACCTCGATGGCATCCCTGGTGTCGCGTACACCGTGCGTGAGGTCGGCATTGCGAGCGAAGATCAGTCCGAGACGTTCAATGCGGCCATCGTGCTCGACGTGCGCGGGCCCGACTTCTCCACGCTGACCGACGTGGCGCGACGGGCCTTCGAGCTCGTGAAAGCCACGCCGGGAGTCAAAGACCCCGACCTCTCATACCGTCCCGGGCCTCCAGAGCAGCGCCTCGTGATCGACCGAACGCGCGCCGGAGACCTCGCCGTGCCGTTCGCGTCCGCGGCGATGACGCTGCGCACCGCGGTGGAGGGCGAGGTGATCGGCCGCTATCGCGCCGGCGAGCGCAATATCGACATTCGCGTGCAAGTGCGCCCCGAGGACCGCTCCACGCTCGACGCGCTGCGCAACCTGACCGTGATGTCCATGCGTGGTGCGCCGGTCTATCTACGTGAAGTGACCACGCTCGAACAGGGAGCATCGCCGGCGACGATCGAGCGTCGTGATCGCCAGCGCCAAATCACGATCAGCGCGCAGGTCGAGGGACGGAGTCTCGGCGAAGTCATCAGCGACATCCAAAGACAGCTCGACGCGCTCGAGCGCCCTGCCGGTTACACCTTCGACTGGGCAGGTGAGGCCGAGCAGATGAAGGACACCATCGACAACATGGCGCTCGCCCTAGGCCTCGCCGTGCTGTTCATCTACTTCGTGCTGGCTTCCCAGTTCGAGAGCTTCGTCCATCCGCTCACGATCATGTTCTCGTTGCCGCTGGCCATCGTAGGAGCGCTCTCGTTCCTTTTCCTCTGGGACCATCCGCTGAGCATGGCGTCGATGATCGGCATCGTCTTGCTGATGGGGCTCGTCACCAAGAACGCCATCCTGCTCGTCGACTGTGCCAATCAGCTCCGCGATCAAGGCGCGTCCATCCACGATGCCTTGCTCGAAGCTGGAGAGACGCGCTTGCGACCGATCCTGATGACTTCCGCCGCCATGGTGCTGGGCATGGCGCCTGCGGCCATGGGCAAGGAGGAGGGCTCCGAGTTCTTCTCCCCGATGGCGCTCGCGGTCATCGGCGGTGTCATCACGTCTACGTTCTTGACGTTGCTCGTCGTGCCCGTCGTCTACACCTGGCTGGACACCTTTACCCTGCGTGGTAGGCGCGAACGGCGGAGCGCACGCGATGCTCGCGCCAGCGCTGCGGCCGCCTACGCGGAGGAGTGACTCGCCTCAGTGCTCGTGCACCGCCTTCGCGCGGCGCACCTTACGCCAGACGATCAAGCCGATCACGATGGCGACAACGCCGACGATCACCACTACCTCTACGCGTTTCATCATGGCTTTGGCGTCATCGAGGTGCTCGGCAAACCAGTACCCGACACCGATGACCACGGGCGCGCTCACACACAGGCCGAGACCGTCCCAGAGCCAGAAACGCGAGAGCGGCATGCCGTGCATGCCTGCCATGGCAAACGTGGGAGCGCGCAAGCCCGCCATGTGGCGCGCCATGAACACGATGACGTTCCCGTAGCGGGAAAACATGTCCTCGATTTTCTCGCGGCGCTCCGGCGTAATCAGCCAGCGGAATGGCCGCACCTCGAGCGCCCGTGGACCGAGTCTGCGTGCGAGCAAGAAAATCGTGGTGTCGCCGACCATGACGCCGAACGCGCAGGCCGCGAGCGCTTCCCAATAGGTCACCTCGCCCCGATGGACGAGTACACCCGAGGCAAGCAGCATGATGTCCTCGGGAATGGGAACCCCGAGTCCGGCCACAATCAGGGCCAACACCACCAGGACCATCGAGCCATGTGAGAGCAATATGCCCAGGACGTCCGGCATCTCGGTGATGTGTCGCAGCAACGGCCCCCACCGTCAAGGAAGCTGGCCGGCCGCGCGCAATCGGACGCATCCTTCTCCGCGGCCCCGTCCCGCACCAGGCCCGAAAAAAGATCGAAACACCTGCTTGACGGACAAGTGCCGGCGGCTACATTGCTCGTCCCCAGCGGGCCTCCGGGCTCCTGGAGCAGCGAGCTCCCCGCTCGACGCTACGAGGACAAAAAAAATCCTTGCAGCAGCGAAAAGACGGAGCTAGAGAATCTGCCCCGCGACAAACGGGGCGCCGCAGAAAGCGGCCTTTGAAAACTGAATCGGAGTCCTTGTAAAGCGGAGCTTCGGCTTCGCGACGCAAGAGGGTTTCCTGTCAAGACGGTCCCTATGCTTGGGGGCCGCGACAGAGAGTCAGAATGGATCGAGAGTGGGCTTCGGCCTGCATCGCTCACAGTTTTTTATAACTGGAGAGTTTGATCCTGGCTCAGAGCGAACGTTAGCGGCGCGCCTAACACATGCAAGTCGAGCGCGAAAGGGAGCAATCCTGAGTAAAGCGGCGCACGGGTGCGTAACACGTAGGTAACCTGCCCTGAGGAGGGGGATAACGTTCCGAAAGGAGCGCTAATACCGCATAACGCGGCTTGGGGTTCGCCTCAGGTCGACAAAGATGGGGATTCAGCAATGAACCTATCGCCACGGGAGGGGCCTGCGGCCCATCAGCTA